>NZ_LKGQ01000028.1:0-42728 GCF_001401785.1 Pseudoalteromonas sp. P1-16-1b
GTAAAGTGCCTTTTTATTTACTCAAATCTAATTAATTACAGCGCGTTAAATACATCATCTGTTTTAGCAGCGCAAATGAAGTCATTTTTATGCAGACCTTTAATTGAATGGCTCCACCAAGTCACGGTTACTTTGCCCCATTCGGTTAATAGACCTGGGTGATGCCCTTCGTCTTCAGCCATATCACCTACCTTATTAGTAAACGCAATGGCTTGTTTAAAGTTTTTAAACTTATAAATGCGCTCTAACTGCATAATACCGTCGCGTACTTCTGGCACCCAGTCAGGGATTTTTTTAATTAATTCAGCCAATTCAGCATCAGATACTTTTGGCGCATCTGCATGACAGGCTTCACATTTTTGTGCACTTAATGAAGACATTTTAAATCCTTAGTTTAGCGTTACTTTTTTCAAAAATTAACTAGCTAATTTTTCTTTTGGAGGAAACTTAGGGTCGTGCAAACCAAGTGATTTAGCTTGCTCAACTAAAGTCATTATATCCATTTGAGATATTTCAAACAGATCATGAATCGAATTAATCGTGTAATACAATGGTTGCATAATGTCTATACGGTACGGTGTACGTAGCACATCTAGCACATTCATTGGATTAATCTCTGGTGTATCTGAATACACGTATTGGGTTTCCCCCGGGCTTGATAAAATACCGCCACCGTAAATACGTAATCCTTTTTCAGTTTGCATCAAACCAAACTCAACGGTAAACCAGTACATGCGCGCTAAATAAACGCGGTCTTTTTTCTCTGCCGCGTATCCTAGTTGCCCGTACTTATGGGTAAATTCTGCAAAGTCAGGATTGGTTAGCATGGCACAATGACCAAATATCTCATGAAAAATATCGGGTTCTTGTAAGTAGTCAAATTCTTCACGGCTACGAATGAAGGTAGCTACAGGAAATTGCTTGTTAGCGAGTAACCTAAAAAACTCATCAAAATCGATAAGTGCAGGTACAGGTGCAACCTGCCAACCTGTGGTTGCTAAAAGTACTTCGTTTAGCTCACTCAGCTGTGGGATACGATCATGAGGCAGATTGATTTTTTTCAATCCTTCCATGTACTCATCACAGGCTTTGCCTTCTATGCACGCAAGTTGGCGTGCTACAAGCTCAGACCAAATTTTATTTTCTTCATCGCTCCAATGTATAACCCCATTTTCATCAGGTGTTTTGGAGGTGTAATTACTTGCTTTAGCCATAAATACCTTCTTTGGGATAAAACCCTAAATCGGTGTCAAAATAACAGCCAAATGCTTGGCTATTCGATGTAGCCATACTATGCAAAAGTGAACAAAAGTTTAATAGCTTGACGCAGATCAATACTTTTGCAGATCACATAGATCGTAAACTTAAAATTACACTAGAGCAAAGATAAAAGCACAGCCCATTTTTAATAGTGCCCACAGGAAGAATTTAATGTAACCATTAATTTACACCTCAAGATATTTTAGTAAATGCTTGGTTGAGATCGTTAATAATATCGTTAACATCTTCAAGTCCAACTGATAAACGAATTAAACCATCACTAATTCCAGCTGCTAGTCTTTCTTCGGGAGTGTATGGCGAATGCGTCATTGATGCAGGGTGTTGAATGAGCGTTTCAGCATCGCCTAAGCTAACCGCTAATGTGCACAGTTGCATACTATCAATAAAATGCTCACCGTCGGTTAAGCTCCCTTTAATTTCAAAGGCAATAACACCGCCAGCCGCTTTCATTTGCTTACCAATATACTTGTAACCCGGGTGAGACTTAAGCCCAGGGTAATACACTTTATTTACTTGCGGATGAGCTTCTAAATACTCAGCAATCGTTTGCGCACTTTGGCAATGGCGTTCAATGCGAATAGCTAAAGTTTTTAAGCCGCGATTTATTAACCACGCATCGTGTGGACTAATAGTGGCACCAATATCTTTAAGCACGGTCATTTTAATCTGTGTAATATGCTCAAGTGAACCACACACAATACCCGCAACAACATCGCCGTGACCATTTAAATACTTGGTCGCGCTATGCATTATAATATCGATACCGTACTTTTTTGGTGACTGCAGCAGCGGGGTTAAAAACGTATTGTCGACCACACTCAGTAAATTATGCTGTTTAGCAACATCGCCAATAAGTGCTAAATCAATCACTGCCATGGTTGGATTGATTGGTGTTTCTACAAATATCATTTTTGAGTTAGGCTTAATGGCTGCGCGCAGTTCACTTTCATTGGTCATATCAACAAAGGTGACTTCAATTCCCCATCGCGGCAACATATGCGCAAAAAAAGCAAAAGTGCAGCCATACAGAGCGCTTGATGCAATTAAGTGATCGCCTTGCGATAGGAAGCTTAGTACCGAAGCCGATACAGCCCCCATACCTGTTGCCGTGGCGGCGGCGGCCTCACAGCCTTCTAATTGCGCCACTTTTTGCTCAAGTTCAGTAGTGGTAGGGTTACCTAAACGCGTGTAAATATAACCGGGCTCTTCACCTGCAAAGCGGGCAGCACCTTGGGCGGCACTTTCAAAATGAAACGTAGACGTTTGATACAAAGGTGAGGTTAATGCGCCATGGGGGTCGTTTGCTTTTTGTGGGCCATGGATACATTGGGTGTTTTGATGATGCTTGCTCATTGTGTGTTCTCGTTTTTATTATGTGTGTCAATAGCATAAATAAAACGCACCGCACTTAAAATCACAAGCATGCCGGATGCTCAGATGGCTATTTGTGCAAACTTTACCCAAAAAGCTGTACACAAATATTGCCAACGAAGTCTCACTACTTAGTTTCAGCTCCCTTACGGCTCATAATTTTACTCGCAATCCCTTGGACTGTGCCTTTTAACAAGCTACGCTTGTTTTCAAGACGCGGTAAGGGTCGGCTTAATTCCATAGCTTTGTAACCAATACGCGCTGTAAATATACCGGCACTAACACCTTGTGCAGCTCGCCCTGAAAGCTTTCCTAATAATTCAGCACTGAGTGCCGTGGCAGCTAAATCAGAAACGAGCTCTGCACTACCTACAAACATTACTTGCTTAATAAGCATGCGGTAAAGTTTAATGCGGCTGGCATAACCAAAGCCAATGCCATATATGCGGCCTATTTGCTCTATTAATTTAGTGCCACGCCACAGCACAGCCATCATATCCACCAGCGCAATTGGGCTTAGAGCAACTAATAAAGCTGACTCTGTTGCAAAACGGTTTATTAACTTTTTAGCTTGATTGTCTTGCGTTATCAGTAAGCTATTCGCGTACAGAGACATTATTTCTTTGTCACTGTGGTGCGTAGCGACCTGATTTTTAAAGTTTTCGAAATTATCTAATTGCTGATGTTTATTAAGCTTTTCAAGCCAAGGTATCGCCCCGCCTACCTGCTCACTATTGAGCAAACGGTTAGCTTCATGGCGGTGCAGCTGATTACGCTTTAAGCTGCGTAACATTCTATATTCACGCCACAATAAACGCGATATCAGTAGTACACCGGTTATTACAGCGGTTAAGTACACCCCACCTAAAATAACTGACTGCTGAAACGCCAATACAATTGAAAATGCGAACTCAAGTAATATTAAAACAATAAAGCTCAGTGCAAATAGGCCTTTAAGGGTTTGCCACTTAGACTTTTTATATACAGGCTCAATATCGATTTCAGGTTCAATTAGCTCGTCGCTATCTTTGCTAGGCTGCTCACTTTGTCCCTGCTCTATGACTTTAGCCGCTAATAAATCTGGTTCATTTTGCTCAATATTTTGGGCATTAATACGACGCCCAGCCTGAAATTGGTGTGTTGACTCACTCATGTTAACTTATCTCCTAACAAGTACTGCATCACATGGTCTAAGCGAATGTGCTTAAGCTGTTGATCTGGGCTTGGCATAGGTGCAAATGATAAAAACTCAAACCCATGTGCTGGCCACTCACTTTTATTGAGCATTCTGCTCGGCGGCTGAGGAGGCAGGTAAGTTAACCACTGTTGTTCATTTAATGGCTTGCCATAGATACAGTCGAGTGTTTGCCCCTTATCAACCACTTGGCGGGATACAGTAGCAGCAATTGATGACATCGCCAGTGTTTCTATTTTAACCCCATCAAATTTTAAGTGATTGCTTTGCTCTTTAACTAACGAATCGAGTAACAATGCAAGATCTTTGTGATGCTTCGCACTGATGTGATCGGACTTATTAGCAGCAAATAATATTTTATCTATATTAGGTTTAAACAAGCGTTTAAAAAAACCAGAATCACCATAGCTAAAGTGTGACAATAACTGATTGATCACTCGACTTTGCTCAGCCAACGTTTCATAACCTTCATTTAATGCACTCAGTACATCTACCAAGACGATTTGACGGTCAAAATGGCGAAAATGCTCATTATAAAAAGGTTTAACGACTTCTTTTACGTAAGCATCAAAACGTTTAATTAAATGCGCTAAGTTAGAACCTGCTACTACATCGTCACTGATTTTTTCAGGACTAATTGGAAAAAATAATAATAATGGTGCACCTTGCAAGTCGCCCGGCATTAACATTCGCCCTGGCTGTAACATGGCAAGCTTAGTGTCTTTTTTTAGCCCTACCAACATGGTTTGATAACATTTTGCAATATCAGCCAGTGCGTTTTCATCTACCGGTGCATCTAAATCAAGCTGCTCTATGGATTGCAAAAATTCAGCTGAGCTTTGGTTACGTGGCGTTTGGCTTAGCAATGGATATTGTTGCTCGCACCATTGCTCAAAGCTTTGCGCGAGCATAGGTAGGTCAAGCAACCACTCACCAGGATAGTCAATAATATCTAAATACAGCGTCGATTGTGGTGAGAAATGACCGCGCAGACCCGCGTTACTTTGATATTTAATCGCCAAACGTAAAGTATTTATTCGCTCGGTAGAAGCGGGCCATGCAGGGTCGCCTTCACTTGGTAGTAAAGCACTTATTGCGCGGTTGTAATCAAAAGTGGGAACATTTAATGCCTCTTGCGGCACAATTTTAGTAGCAATGTGGCGGTGTTCACGCATTACATCGAAAAAAGGTAAGTTGTTGTCATTCGCCTGAGAGGTTAAATGCTTAACTAACGCGCTAATAAACGCCGTTTTACCACTGCCGCTCAGCCCTGTTACGGCAAGTTTAACGTGTTGATCTAAACTACGATGCAGGGCTTTTTGTGCTTTGCCTTTAACGCTTTTGAAGGTCTTTTTTGCAAATGATTGGCTCATAAAGTGTTTTGCACCTTAGTTGCCGTCATTGATCAGGCTGCAAACAAGGTGCTTATTAATCCCTTAAAGTTTATTAATTTCACGGCTGACCGTAAACTCGCTTGAAGTAACGTAGCGTTCCATGTTTTGAAGGCGGCTATCTACACGGGTCAATCGCTCTTTTAAGTCTTGAAGCGCACGACGCGGTGGCTCGCCTTTTTGCCATACTTTAAATTTTACTTCTAGTGGATCACCGCCATAGGTTGATTGTGTTTTATTTACAGTACTGGGTTGTTTTTTATCTAAAATAAACCACGCTGCAATATACGCTACCACAAATAATGGGCCACCGGTTAGTAGTACAGCACTAACAAAAATAATGCGAACTAACCATAACTCCATATTAAAGTAGTCACTTAATCCCGCACATACACCGGCAATTTTACCGCGTTGTGGGTCTCTTAATAATTCGCGTTTGGTGTTCATACTTTTTGTCTCCACTGTGGTGACTCTTGATCAAGTAAAGCTTCTAATGTCTCGATTCTATCAGTCATTTTTTCAGCTTTTTGAGCAAGTTCTAATAACTGGTGATGCTCATGCTCGCTTAACCCTTGGCTTACCTGCTTTTTGCTTCGATAGTGTAAAATTAACCACAGTGGTGCAACAAAAATCATAAACAAGATAAAGGGTGCAATTAGTATCTCTGGATCAAACATAATCCTCTCCTGACAATCCGTATTCAATGTTGATGTCAGGGGCACAAGGCCCCTGTTTTATATTTATTTATTCGAGAGTTTCTTTTTAAGTTCAGCTAACTCGTCGTCAATTTTTTCATTCTTTTGTAAATCAGCAATTTCATCTGCTAACGTTTGTTTACCCAAATCATAAGACTCTATTTGAGATTCTAGCCCATCAATTTTGGTTTCGTAACGTTCAAAACGATTAAGTGCATCATCTACTTTAGAACTATCAAGTGCTTTTTTAACCTCAAGGCGCGACTCAGCCGAGCGTTGACGTAAAATAATCGCTTTTTGACGTGCTTTAGCATCCGCTAGTTTCTCTTGTAGCGTAGTCACTTCTTGCTGTAGTTTCTCGATATGAGATTCTACATGATCAAGTTCACTTTCTACTGCAGCGACTGCATCTGCTGATTTTTGCTTTTCAAGTAAAGCTGAGCGAGCTAAATCATCACGATCTTTGCTCAGTGCTAATTCGGCTTTGTCTTGCCAATCGCTTACTTGGGCTTTTAGTGTATCTACGCGACGTACTAATTCTTTTTTCTCAGCAAGGGTTTTTGCTGACGTAGAGCGTACCTCTACAAGTGTATCTTCCATCTCTTGGATAATAAGACGAACCATTTTTTCAGGATCTTCTGCTTTATCTAAAATGGCATTGATATTAGAATTAACAATGTCTGCAAAACGTGAAAAAATTCCCATAACATATACCTCTATTATTTAATCTAAATGTGTCTGCTTTTATTAGTATCAATATGCTTGCCAACTTTTATATTTTTAAAATACCATTTATTTTCAATATGTTAAATGTAAATTACAAATTACTTTTGTTATCCGCCATAATGAAATACACTAACTGTTAGTAAAAATGACTAAGAGTTAGGAAATATGAGTCAATATCGCCAACAGGACAATTTACTTGGCCAATCAGACAGCTTTTTATCGGTACTTGATCAGGTTTCGCAACTGGCTAACCTAGATAAACCCGTACTTATTATTGGTGAACGTGGTACCGGTAAAGAGCTAATTGCAGCACGTTTACACTTTTTATCCAAACGCTGGGATCAAAGTTACGTCAAGCTTAACTGTGCGGCATTGAACGAAAACCTGCTCGAGAGTGAATTATTTGGTCATGAAAGTGGCGCTTTCACAGGCGCAAGTAAACGCCATGAAGGCCGCTTTGAGCGCGCCAATAGTGGTACCTTGTTCTTAGATGAGTTAGCAAATACCTCTGCCATGGTGCAAGAAAAGCTATTAAGAGTGATTGAGTATGGTGAGTTTGAACGTGTTGGCGGCAAGCAAACCGTTAAAGTAGACACTCGCTTAGTCTGTGCAACCAATGAAGACTTACCCCATTTAGCACAACAAGGTGAATTTAGAAGTGATTTACTCGATAGACTCGCGTTTGATGTGATCACCTTACCGCCACTGCGTGAACGTCAAGATGACATTATGTTGCTGGCTGAACAGTTTGCGATGAACATGGCACGAGACCTTGAGTGGGAGCTATTTAGTGGTTTTACCCGCAGTGCACAAGAAAGTTTACTCAGTTATGAGTGGCCGGGTAATGTCCGTGAACTTAAAAATGTGGTAGAACGAAGTCTGTATCGGCACGGCAATGAACATATTCCTGTACATAAAATTATTTTAGACCCATTCGAAAGTCGCTTTAGACCTAAAGCCCGCATAAAACATGCACAAGCACCTGCTATAATACAATCTGAACCGACTACTCATGCACAGCCTATAGAAGCGCCTGTAGCATTGAGTTCAAGTACCAAAGAACCTGAGTTTCCATGCGACTTAAAAACGCTCTCTAATGAATTTGAAATTACATTGATAAAAAAAGCATTAGAACATAGCCAATTTAATCAAAAGAAGACTGCAGAAGTACTTGGTTTAACGTATCATCAACTACGTGGTTATTTGAAAAAATACAATTTGCTAGAATAGTAGAGGTTGTGCGGGTGCATAAATTATTACTTGCTTTAATATCATTGAGCTTAGTAGGTTGCATTGATAGTAAAGAAGAAATCTTAGAAGAAAAAAACCAAGGCCTCGTTTATTGCGCCGAGGCTAATCCTGTGTCGTTTAACCCACAAGTCACAACAACAGGATCAACTATCGATATTATTGCTAACCAGTTATACGACCGGTTAATTAGTATTGACCCCGTGACCGCCGAATTTAAGAGTGAACTTGCCACTGATTGGAAAATCAGTAAAGACGGTAAATCGGTTACCTTCACTTTGCGCAAAGGAGTTAAGTTTCATACCACCTCTTATTTTACTCCTAGCCGTGAATTTAACGCTGATGATGTAATATTTACTTTTAGTCGATTATTCGACGTTTATAATCCTTATCACTTTATTGGCGATGCTAATTACCCTTACTTTCAAAGTGTGGGGATTGACCAGCTAATTCGTAAAATTGTTAGAGTCTCTGATCACCAAGTCCGGTTTGAGTTATTTAACGCCGAAAGCAGCTTTTTAGCCAATATGGCGACCGATTTTGCTGTCGTGCTCTCTAAAGAATATGCCATGGCACTCAAAGCTAATAATCAAGAAAACCTATTTGATCAATACCCGATTGGCACAGGCCCCTATATTTATAAAGAGTACCGACGCGATCATTTAGTGCGCTTTTATAAAAACGCTGATTATTGGAAGCATGAGGTTGCCCTTGAGCAATTGGTGTACGACATTACCCCAAATGGTACCACCCGTATCGCTAAAATATTGACCAAAGAGTGTGATGTAACCGCACACCCGAGTAGTGCCCAATTAAGTATTTTAGCGCAGCGTGATGATATTAACGTTGAAAGAGAAACTAACTTAAATATTGGTTACTGGGCATTTAATACCGAGCGTCCACCGTTTAATAACTTAAAAGTACGTCAAGCATTGGTTCATGCCATTGATATAGATAAAATAATGCAAGCGGTATATTACGGGAATGGACTGCGTGCACAATCTATTCTTCCGCCTACGTCATGGGCATTTGAACTACAAAAAAACATGCCTATTTTTGACCCACAGTTAGCAAAAAAATTATTAACTGAAGCAGGTTTTCCAAAAGGCTTTGATATGAGCATTTGGGCTATGCCGGTAAGCCGTATTTATAACCCCAACGCCCGCAAAATGGCTGAGCTAATGCAAAGTGATTTACGCAAAATTGGCGTTAATGTAAATATTGTAGAATATGAGTGGAACACCTTTATTCAACGTATTGGAGAGCATCGCCACGACAGTGTGTTATTAGGTTGGGCAGCTGATACGCCTGATCCCGATAACTTTTTTAGCCCATTATTAAGTTGTACTGCGACATTCAGCGGCAAAAACCCTGCAAACTGGTGTAACCCTGAATTTGATTTACTGCTAACCAAAGCGTTAGACACCACAGATTTAAATTTACGTAAACAATATTACGACGCAGCACAAAGCATGATCATCAAACAATTGCCTTTACTGCCAATTGCCCATGGCATGCGTTTTCAAGCAAGTAGCGCAGATGTTGAGGGCATTACCTTAGGGCCATTCGGTGCTATTTCGTTGGCTAACGCGAGGAAAAAATAATGATCTTAGATTATATTTTACGCCGCCTCGGACTGTTATTTTTTATGGTGTTGCTACTCAGTATTTTTACCTTTTCGTTGAGTTATTTATTTCCTGGCGATCCGCTCAGTAACTTAAGCGGCATACCTGACACTAACTTTACCCAAAATGCGCAGTTAGAAGAAAAGTACTTATTTAACAGTAACTACTTTATGCAGTACATCGCCTTTGTAGGACGAATTTTACAAGGGGATTGGGGAATGTCATTCGCCTCGGGGAGCAGTGTTTTCGCCCATGTGGTTGATTTAATTCCTGCAACGTTAGAGCTAAGTATCTATGCGTTATTTATTTCGGTGGTAGTGGGTGTGCCTGTCGGTATTTTAGCATCGGCATATAATAAACAATGGCCTGATAAATTTATTAGCTCTACAGCGATGATTGGCTATTCTATGCCGATTTTTTGGCTGGCATTATTATTAATTATGATTTTTTCGCTCAAGCTTGGCTGGTTTCCCATGTCGGGGCGAGTGAGCTTGTTGTATGAGATACCCGCGAGCACAGGATTTATTTTACTTGATATTTTACTCGCTGATTTTCCTTACAATGGTTTGGCCATGTTAGATGCGCTGCATCACCTTACTTTACCTACTATTGTACTTGCTATGTATCCAACCACGGTATTAGTGCGCTTTACTCGCGAATCGATGTTAAAAGTGATGGATCAAAACTTCATTAAAACAGCTCGCGCCAAAGGGCTTACTCGTGGGCAGCTTATTATTCATCACGCCCTAAGAAATGCCTTACTACCGGTTATAAAACAAATAGGTTTGCAGTTTAGTACCTTGATCACCCTAGCGATGATCACTGAAGTTATTTTTTCGTGGCCTGGGATCGGTCGCTGGTTAATAGACAGTATTTATCAACGTGATTATCCCGCCATACAAGGTGGGTTAATGGCCGTCTCTTTATTTATTATTATTGCCACAATTATGGCCGAACTGACCTACACCCTACTCGATCCTCTGTCTCGGAACCAAGCGCATGGCAAAGTTTAACTTATTTTCAGAAGATTCAAATAAATCGCCATTAGCGAGACTCTGGCGAAAGTTTAAAAATAACCACCCTGCACTGGTTGGTTTATGGGTGTTTATTGCCTTTAGCCTGTTAGCGGCTACCGCGCCTTTTCTTGCGCCTTATGGGGTAAATCAACAGCACAGTGATGCACTATTACTGCCTCCCTCGTGGAATGAAATGGGCGATGTGCGGTTTATACTTGGCACCGATGATTTAGGCCGAGATGTGCTGTCTCGTTTAATGAATGGCGCCACATATACGTTCGGGTTATCGGTTGTGGCTGCACTGATCACAACTGTTATTGGTGTGTTGGTAGGTACCTTTGCAGGGATCAGTAAAGGCATACGTTCTAGTTTTTTGAACCACTTACTGGATGTAACGCTGTCAATTCCCTCATTGTTACTGGCCATCATTATTATTGCCATACTCGGTCCTGGATTAATGAATACCGTATGGGCAATTATTTTGGCCTTATTACCCCAGTTTATTCATTCAATTAGAAACCTGATAGTTGACGAACTTGGCAAAGATTATGTTACAGCCTACCGCTTAGATGGCGCCTCTAAATGGCATATTTTATCACGCGGGATTTTTCCTAATGTGTATGAATATATTGTGGTTATTTTTACGATGGCGCTTTCTACTGCTATTTTAGATATTGCGGCATTAGGGTTTTTAAAACTGGGTGCACAGCCGCCGACTACTGAATGGGGCGCAATTTTAGCAGAGAACTTAGGACTTATATATTTAGCACCTTGGACGGTAGCATTGCCGGGCGTCCTGTTATTTTTAGCGGTTCTTTCAACAAACTTAGTGGGCGATGGACTTCGCAAAGTTTTACAAGCGCGTAAGGCCGATTAGATGCAGTTACTAGATATTCGAAATTTAACCATTGAACTTCAAACTTCCGAAACCGCCATTCGTGCTGTTGATCGCGTAAGCTTTAGTTTAAAAGAAGGTGAAGTACACGCTTTAGTGGGCGAATCAGGCTCTGGCAAAAGCTTAATTGCAAAAGCCATCGTCGGCGTGCTTAATGAGCGCTGGGTGATAACCGCAGATAGAATGCATTGGCGTGGTGTTGACTTAATGCGCTTAACACCAGAGCAACGCCGTAAAACAGTTAGCCAAGACATTGCGATGATTTACCAAGACCCCAGTCGCTGTCTAGATCCTACTGCTAAAATATTTAACCAAATCGCTGAAACACTGCCTGAAGTGGCTGCTAAAGGGTTTTTCTTAAAACGCAACCGTGAACGTAAAGACCGTGTTAAAGCCTTAATACATAAAGTAGGTATTAAAAATCATGAAGCAGTGCTTGATAGTTACCCGCATGAGCTCTCTGAGGGCGTATGCCAAAAGGTCATGATAGCCATGGCGATTGCCCGCACACCTAAGTTGTTAATTGCAGATGAGCCAACAACCGCACTAGAAAGCACCACCCGTGCACAGGTGTTTAGGTTATTAAAAAGTTTAAATCAGCTAAAGAACATGTCTATTTTGATGATCTCTCATGAGCTGGAAGAAATTGTTAATTGGTCGCATGGTATTCATGTGTTGTACTGCGGTCAAATGGTTGAAGCAGGTCCAACACACCGTATTTTTAGCCAACCTCGCCATCCTTATACGCAGGCTTTACTAAAAAGCCTGCCCGATTATGAGCATGGTTTAGCCCATAAAGAACCCTTTTATGCGCTTAAAGGCACTATTCCAACATTACAACATTTACCGATTGGTTGTCGACTCGGTCCACGTTGCCCACAAGCACAAAAAGAATGTGTGGTTGCGCCTAAACTTTCAAAGCATCATGGTCATAGCTACGCCTGTCACTTCCCGCTGATCAAGGAAATAAAATAATGCAGCCACTGTTAAAAGTTCAAGCCTTATCAAAAACCTTTAACATGCGCGCGGGTCTGTTTAGCCGTAAAAAGTTTGATGTTTTAAAAAACATCTCATTTTGTATTGGTAAAGGTGAAACAATTGCCATTATTGGTGAAACAGGCTCAGGAAAAAGTACCCTGGCTAAATTATTAGTGGGTGCATACAGTGCCGATAGCGGGCAGATATTATTAGAGAATAACACTATAGAAAACAATGGTAATCGTGATGCCCAGTGTCGTTATATCCGAATGATTTTTCAAGACTCCGCCACCTCATTAAATCCAGCAGTGACCATTGCTGAAATGCTCGATGATTGCCTAAAGTTCAATACTGATTTTGATAAAACTCAACGTAGTGAAAAAATTGGTAGTACGCTGCTTAAAGTGGGTCTACTGGTCGATCATCAGCAATACTATCCGCATATGTTTAGTGTGGGGCAATTACAGCGTGTAGCGCTCGCTCGCGCGCTTATATTAGATCCTAAGGTTGTTGTACTCGATGAGGCACTTTCATCGCTTGACCCTTCTGTAAGAGCGCAAATAGTAAATCTATTACTTAAACTACAGCTTGAAACTGGATTAACCTATATTTTGATCACCCATCATTTAAGTTTAGTGCGCCATATTAGCGACCAGTTAGTGGTACTCAATAAGGGTGAGATTGTTGAATACGGCGCTACAGAAACTATTTTTCAAAACCCGCAATCAAAGGTTACTCAGCGCTTATTGAGTTGTTAATGTCTAAACAAACAAAAAAGGCGCCAATTGGCGCCTTTTTTAATTTAGCTATTACTTATTCAGCTGCTTGAGCTGCTTTTGGTACATTCAGCTCTGCTTGTTGCTTAAGCGATTCAATGAATACCGTATAGTTTTTCTGCGCTTGCGCCATAGTAATGTTTTGCTTCATTTGTGGCTCAATGTTGTCACTCACTGGTGCATCATTTACCGCTTTAAGCGCAACAATCGCTGCATCACCATTATTTAAGTTAACCATATCATATACAGCCGCATCACTAGGATGTGCCATCTTGAATACTTGGGTAACGATAGCAGGTGAAACAGCAAAGCTTTCACGAGTTAGTTGCGACTCTTGACGAACGTTTAGTGATTGCTCAGCAGCCACATCGTTTAAGCTCTTGCCTTCTTTTACTTGTGCAAATAACGTGCGTGCTTTTTCTTTCGCAAGGTCTGATGCCTTTTCATTCATTAAGCGTGTTTTAATTTGCTCACTTACCTCGCTTAATGCTTTCGTTGCCGCAGGTTGGTGCTCATTTACACGCACGACAATCACGTGCTCATTACCAAGCTCAATTACTTCTGAATTGACTTTATCTTCTAACAGTTCAACTGATGATAAAGCAGTCACAACCGCTGGGTTATTAAGCGGCTCAGGAAGCGCGCTAAGCGCTAGTAAAGAAGTAGATTGTACTTCTACACCCGCCACTTCAGCAGCATCGTCTAAGCGATCAGAAATCTCAAAGGCTAATGCCCCCATTTCTGTTTGCTTCTCGTAAAACGCATCTACTTTTTCAGCTTGCTCAAGTTCAGCACGTAGGTCAGCTTTAACCTCATCAAACGGTTTAACTTGTTGAGTTTGTAGATCAGTCAGTTTGATGATGTGATAACCAAACTCAGAGGCAACAACGTCAGAGTAATCACCTTTGTTTTGCAATGCGAACGCTGCATCTTCAAATGCTGGTTCCATAACATCACGTTCAATCCACTCTAAATCGCCACCCATTTCTGCACTAACAATGTCATCTGACGATGTCTCTGCTAGCTCAGCAAAATCAGCACCAGCGTTAAGCTGGGCAAGTAACGACTCAGCTTTCGCTTTAGCCGCATCATCATCTTCGCTATTGTCGATTAGAATATGCGACACACGACGCTTTTCTGGTTCAACATATTGCGCTTTACTCTGCTCGTAATATGCTTTTACATCGTCTTCGCTTACCGATGCAACATCAATATCATCAGCATTTAGTTCGATATAATTAACTGAAATTAATTCAGGTGATAAAAATTGACCTGCGTTTAATTCATAGTAATCAGCAACTTCTTGCTCTGTAACTTCAACATCAGCTTGCATTGCTTGTTTATCAATTACTAAATAATCAATGCTTCGTGTTTGCTGTTGCAACGCAATGGCTGATTTAAGCTCATTTGGCAGCGCAAAATCAGTACCCGCAACGGCAGATACTAACTGGCTACGCGTCATATCATCACGCAGGTATTCACGAAATGCGTCAGGTTGAAAATTCATTTGACGAATAACTTGTAAATAACGGTCGTTATTAAACTTGTCGCCAATTTTAAAATAAGGTAGCTCTAAAATTGTTTTACGAACGCTTTCATCACTTACGCGCAAACCAAGCTCGGCAGCTAACTGACTTTGTAATTCTTGTTGTACTAAACGGTCAATCACACCTTGACGGATTTGAGCCATGTAAGTTGGATCAGCTGCTATTTGGGTAAAGTACTCACCAAATTGTTGTTCTAAGCGGCTACGTTCATTTTGAAACGCACGGCTAAATTCTGTTTGGCTAATTTTAATTCCATTTACTTCAGCAACGGGTTGTTCTGTGGTTTGACCTAAGTAACTACCGATCCCAGCTAAGGCAAAAGATAAAATCACCGCGCCTAAAATGACTTTGGCTACCGGCCCTTGCGAACCTTCTCTGATTTTCTCAAGCATTTGTTTATCTCTTTTCTGAGCAAGGTATTTTCTACCTTGTCATATGTAAAAAAAGCGTATCTTACCAGATACGCTTTTTCACTTGAAGTAACTGGCGGTGAAGTAACTTAATTTATCGATTGCAATAATTAAGCGTATCTTTACTCGCCATAACTAAATTGTTTACACAATGATTAGTTTACTGCGTCTTTAAGCGCTTTACCGGCTTTGAAAGCTGGGATGTTAGCTGCAGCAATTTGAATCGTTTCACCAGTTTGTGGGTTACGACCTGCACGAGCAGCACGCTCACGTACAGAGAAAGTACCAAAACCAACAAGTGCAACTGAGTCGCCATCTTTTAGCGCGCCAGATACAGATTCGATGAATGAATCTAGTGCACGACCTGCAGCCGCTTTAGAAATGTCAGCATCAGCTGCGATTTGATCGATTAATTGAGATTTATTCACAATATCATCCTCTTTCATTGTTGTTATCAAGAGCGATTGTTTTTTAAACTAACATCACTGTTTTGAAATTTTTGAGCAATTTTTTTAAAGCTCATATGATTATATTTTTCTTAAGCCTAGGCCCTGCAAGGGCTAGGCTTGAAAACCAGTGCTTAACTTATCATACCGTTTAGATTTGAAAAGCCCCTAAAAGCACTTTTTTTGGCTTTTTTACTGCTTTTTTGGTGTTTCGACTGAAAAACTATCAACTGGATGCACTAAAGCAAGCTTTAATACTTCGTCAATCCACGTAACTGGGTGAATCTCAAGACCCGCCAATACGTTATCAGGTATCTCTTTTAAGTCACGTTCGTTAATTTTAGGGATCACCACCGTTTTAATACCACCTCGGTGAGCCGCTAATAATTTCTCTTTTAAACCACCAATTGGCAGTACTTCACCACGTAGGGTAATCTCACCCGTCATGGCCACATCAGAGCGCACTGGATTACCCGTTAGGCTTGAAACCAAACAAGTAACCATTGCGATACCCGCACTTGGACCATCTTTAGGAGTTGCGCCCTCAGGTACATGCACGTGAATATCACGTTTTTCATAAAAGTCGCTATTAATACGTAGCTCATCAGCACGATTACGCACAACAGTCATTGCCGCTTGAATCGACTCTTGCATTACATCGCCTAACGAGCCGGTGTAAGTCAATTTGCCTTTACCTGGTACTGCAGCACATTCAATCGTTAGTAAGTCTCCGCCTACTTCTGTCCATGCTAGGCCAGTTACTTGGCCAATACGGTCGCCATCTTCTGCTTTACCGTAATCAAAGCGTTGCACACCTAAGTACTCTTCAAGATTATCTGCATCGATAGTGACCGTTTTGGTGTCTTTTTCCATTAAGATATTTTTAACCGCTTTACGGCATAATTTAGACACTTCACGCTCTAAGTTACGAACGCCCGCTTCACGCGTGTAATATCGAATAATACCGATAATGGCACTGTCAGCAATTTCAACTTCTTTCTCTTTTAAGCCATTACGCTTAACTTGCTTTGGAATTAAATGTTCTTTAGCTATATTTAATTTTTCATCTTCGGTATAACCGGCTAAACGAATAACTTCCATACGGTCCAATAAAGGCCCAGGAATATTAAAGCTATTAGAGGTAGCAACAAACATTACATCAGATAAGTCGTAATCGACTTCTAAGTAATGATCAGCAAAATGGCTGTTTTGCTCAGGATCAAGTACTTCAAGTAAAGCTGATGCAGGGTCTCCACGCATATCCGCTGACATTTTATCAATTTCATCTAACAAGAATAACGGGTTTTTAACGCCCACTTTAGTCATGTTTTGAATCAATTTACCAGGCATAGAGCCAATATAAGTACGACGGTGACCACGTATCTCAGCTTCATCACGTACACCACCCAGTGCCATACGAATGTACTTACGGCCAGTTGAACGCGCAATAGATTGCCCAAGAGAAGTTTTACCTACCCCTGGCGGCCCAACTAAACACAAAATAGGCCCTTTAAGCTTATTAGTACGCTGCTGTACCGCGAGGTATTCAATAATACGCTCTTTAACTTTATCAAGCCCGTAGTGATCGCTATCTAGTATTTTTTGCGCGCCTGCTAAATCTTTTTTCACTTTAGAGCGTTTTTTCCACGGTACGTTGATTAACGTATCTATGTATGAGCGAACAACACTAGCTTCTGCCGACATAGGCGACATCATTTTAAGTTTGTTGAACTCTGCCGTGGCTTTTTCTTTCGCTTCGTTAGGCATACCTGACTCTTCGATGCGTTTTTTTAGCGCTTCGAATTCATCTGGCACATCGTCAATTTCGCCAAGCTCTTTTTGAATCGCTTTCATTTGCTCATTGAGGTAATACTCACGCTGCGATTTTTCCATCTGCTTTTTAACGCGGGTACGAATTTTTTTCTCAACTTGCAGTAAGTCTATTTCACCTTCCATCAACGCCATTAAGTACTCTAAGCGCTCCGTAACACTTGATATTTCAAGTACTTTTTGTTTTTCAGGCACTTTTAATGGCATGTGCGCAGCCATGGTATCAGCAAGACGCGCTGGCTCATCAATACCAGAGACCGAAGTCATTACTTCAGGTGGGATTTTTTTATTTAATTTTACGTAGCCTTCAAACTGGCTTAATGCACTGCGAATAAAAATATCTTGTTCTTGCTCGTTTACTGAATCAGATTCAATAAACTGAGCATTGGCAACAAAGAAATCTTCGTTATCAATAAACTCTTCGATATTTGCACGCTGCGTGCCTTCAACTAATACTTTTACTGTACCATCGGGTAGCTTTAATAATTGAAGTACAGTCGCAATTGTCCCTACACGATAAATATCGTCTTTCTCAGGCTCGTCTACAGTTGCATCTTTTTGTGCAACTAAGAAAATTTGTTTGTCTTTATCCATTGCCGCTTCAAGGCATTTTATTGATTTTTCACGGCCTACAAAAAGCGGGATCACCATGTGTGGATACACCACTACATCGCGCAGTGCTAGCACAGGGATTTCGACTCGATCGTTTCTCTCAAGCGTCATTGTATTTTCTCTTTGCACTTCATTTATTTAAAGATTACTCAAGTATATGGGGATAACCTAATTAAAGTTCAACAATTTTTGCCAACTCGATTAAATTAATTATAAAAAAAGGAGCCATTGGCTCCTTTTTTTTACAACTTGCTCAGAATTTAATCTGCTGCGGCTTGTTCTTGATTACTGCTGTCATAAATCAAGATTGGATCAGACTCACCTTTAATAACGGTTTCATCAACAACCACTTTACTTACGTTATCAATTGAAGGCAGCTCATACATAGTATCAAGCAATACACCTTCTACGATTGAACGCAGGCCACGTGCACCGGTTTTACGTTCCATTGCTTTGTGAGCAATAGCACGTAGTGCATCATCACGAAATTCAAGCTCAACGTCTTCCATCCCAAACAATACTGAAAATTGCTTAGTAATAGCGTTTTTAGGCTCACTTAAAATTTGTACCAGTGCAGCTTCATCAAGTTCAGTCAATGTAGCAACAACAGGTAAACGGCCAATAAACTCTGGAATTAAACCATATTTTACTAAATCTTCTGGCTCAACATCTTTAAATGTTTCACTTAAAGAGCGACTCGCTGCCGACTCTTTAACGTTAACGCCAAAACCAATGCCAGTATTTTTGTGGCTACGCTGTTCAATAACTTTATCAAGACCAGCAAATGCACCACCACAAATAAACAGAATTTTAGAAGTGTCTACTTGTAGGAACTCTTGCTGTGGATGTTTACGTCCACCTTGTGGCGGAACAGAAGCAACGGTACCTTCAATCAATTTCAGTAAGGCTTGTTGTACACCTTCACCTGATACATCACGGGTGATTGATGGGTTATCTGATTTACGTGAAATTTTGTCAATTTCATCAATGTAAACAATACCACGTTGTGCTTTTTCTACGTCGTAGTCACATTTTTGTAAAAGCTTTTGAATGATGTTTTCAACATCTTCACCCACATAACCGGCTTCGGTTAACGTGGTGGCATCGGCCATTGTAAACGGCACATCTAGCAAACGTGCTAACGTTTCAGCTAGTAGTGTTTTACCACTCCCCGTTGGACCAATTAATAAAATATTACTTTTACCTAGTTCAACGTCTTGTTTAGTTGATTGGTTGCGTAAACGCTTGTAGTGATTGTAAACCGCTACAGACAACACTTTTTTCGCATGCTCTTGGCCAATTACGTAGTCGTCTAAGTGGTTACGAATTTCTTTTGGCACAGGTAATTTGTCAGCGGCATCATGCTTAGGCGCGATGTCTTTAATTTCTTCCCTGATAATATCATTACACAGCTCTACACATTCATCACAAACGTATACTGAAGGTCCTGCAATTAATTTTCGAACTTCATGCTGGCTTTTGCCGCAAAAAGAGCAGTATAACAATTTATTACTTTTGTCGCCGTCTGTAGGAGTGTCAGACATTCAGCTACCTCATTTTATTACGTTGGCCACCAAAGTCTTGGTGGCTATTTTAATACGCTTTAACTATACCAAAATTTAGGCTTTTTCGCATAGTAACTCTCATTAGCAAGCATTACTGCTTGCAGGCATACTTACTTGCTACCGCGATTAGTAAATACTGAGTCAACAATACCGTAATCTACAGCTTGGCTTGCACTCATAAAGTTATCACGATCTGTATCACGTGAAACAACATCAAGCGGTTGGCCAGTATGCTCAGCCATTAAGCGATTTAATTTGTCTTTAATAGACAGGATTTCTTTCGCGTGTATTTCAAAATCAGATGCTTGACCTTGGAATCCACCTAATGGTTGGTGAATCATTACACGTGAATTAGGTAAACAAAAACGTTTACCCTTAGCACCACCAGATAGTAAAAACGCACCCATGCTAGCCGCTTGGCCCACACAAATAGTACTTACATCAGGTTTGATGAAATTCATTGTATCGTAAATAGCCATTCCCGCAGTGACCGAGCCACCCGGTGAATTGATATATAAGAAGATATCTTTATCTGGGTTCTCTGATTCTAAGAAAAGCATTTGCGCTAAAATCAGATTTGCCATGTTGTCTTCAACTTGGCCCGTTAAAAAGATAATACGCTCTTTTAATAGTCTCGAATAAATATCAAACGAGCGCTCGCCTTTAGCTGTTTGCTCAACAACCATTGGTACTAATGCGTTTAGGGGATCTGTCATACCAGTGTTCATACTTATTTAATTCCTTATGCGCTTATACTTATTCTAAGAAAAGCATAATGATCATTTTTAGCTAATTAAGAACCACAAACTAAAATGGCCCGGGCACACTGCATAAACAGAGTAACACGAGCCATTTAATCGTTAGCGAGCGCTTAAGTCAATGACTTATTATGCACCTTGCTGTGGATTCATGATGTCATCAAATGCTTTTTCAACATCAGTCACAGTTGCTTTAGCTAAAATAGCTTCAACAGCTTGCTCTTCCATTGCTACATTACGCATTTGTTGCATTAGTTGATCATTTGCTTTGTAGTATTCTACTACTTCAGTTGGATCTTCGTATGCAGATGCTACAGTAGCGATAAGTGCTTCAACTTTAGCGTCATCAACTTTGATGTCGTTTGCTTTGATCACTTCGCCTAATAATAGGCCAGTTTTAACTCGTGTAACTGCTTGCTCATGGAACAATTCAGCTGGAAGTTCAGGCATATTTTGACCGTTACCACCAAAACGTTGAGCAGCTTGCTCACGTAAAGCGTCAACTTCTTGGTCGATTAATGCTTTAGGCACTTCAACTTCGTTTTGCTCTAAAAGACCTTTGATTGCTTGGTCTTTTACGTTAGCTTTAACCGCTTGGTCTAGCTCACGTGTCATGTTCTTTTTAACTTCTTCTTTAAGCGCGTCTACGCCGCCTTCGGCAACACCGAATTTAGTTGCAAACTCATCGCTTAATTCAGGTAATTCTTGCGCTTCAACTTTTTTCACTGTGATAGTGAATTGAGCCGCTTTACCTTTTAAGTTTTCAGCGTGGTAATCTTCAGGGAAGTTTACGTCAGCAACCACTTCTTCGCCTGCTTTTTTGCCTACGATGTTGTCTTCAAAACCTGGGATCATACGACCTTGGCCAAGTTCTAATGGGAAATCTTCAGCTTTGCCGCCTTCGAATTCTTCACCGTCGATAGTACCAACGAAATCAACCGTTACACGGTCGTTTGCGCCAGCAGCTGCATCAACGTCAGCCCAAGAAGCGTGTTGCTTACGAAGTGTCTCTAGCATGTTTGCTAAATCTTCGTCAGTTACTTCTACCGCTGGTTTTTCAACAGCAATTTTATCTAAACCTTGAACTTCAACTTCAGGGTAAACTTCAAATGTTGCTGAGAACTCTAAATCTTTACCTGCTTCAAGTGCTTTTGGAGCAAATGTAGGTGCGCCAGCAGGGTTAATTTTTTCAGCAACAATTGCTTCAATGTAATTACGTTGCATTACTTCGCCAGCAACTTCTTGACGAACAGCTGGTCCGAAACGCTTGTTGATTACTGATACTGGAACTTTACCAGCACGGAAACCGTCGATACGCTGCGTTTTTGACAGTTGTTGTAAGCGTTTTTTTACTTCGGTCTCAACGTTCTCTGCAGGAACGGTGATGGTCAGACGGCGCTCAAGGCCTTGAGTCGTCTCAACAGAAACTTGCATGATTTACCTCAATATTCAATTTTGGCGACTTTTCGCCTTCATTACAAACAAAGTAATCTATAGGCGTCTTGATAAAATTCAAGCCTTAGAGCTTAAAAAAATCCGTCGCTACCAGGAGATACCATTGCTGCTCTGCCCTAAGGGCACTATATTTTTAAACAAATAGACGCGGCATTATAACCTAATATTCATGATAGTCGAGTGTGGGGGGCAATTATTTGGGGTAGTTAAAGGCAGATAACGACTAAGCGAATAAAAAACAGGCTAATTAAACTGTATAGAATGAATAGGAGCAAAAAATAGAGTTATTTTAAATAAAATAGAGATTTAGAATATGGAGCTTAAGGGGAAATGGTCGGCGATGCAGGATTTGAACCTGCGACCCCTTGGACCCAAACCAAGTGCGCTACCAAACTGCGCTAATCGCCGATATAGATATTTTCTCGAATACTTAAACTTAGGATTTAAGACCACTTATAAGAAAGTGGTCGGCGATGCAGGATTTGAACCTGCGACCCCTTGGACCCAAACCAAGTGCGCTACCAAACTGCGCTAATCGCCGATATTCTTTTTTGTAAATTGGGGTGACTGATGGGGCTCGAACCCACGACAACCGGAATCACAATCCGGGGCTCTACCAACTGAGCTACAATCACCACGGCATTACAATGTTTTCAAAATGGCGCACCCAGAAGGATTCGAACCTTCGACCGACGCCTTAGAAGGGCGTTGCTCTATCCAGCTGAGCTATGGGCGCATCGAAAACTTCATAGTTCACTAGTAAGTTAAATTGTTATGAGTAAACATAAAAATGGTCGGCGATGCAGGATTTGAACCTGCGACCCCTTGGACCCAAACCAAGTGCGCTACCAAACTGCGCTAATCGCCGATACTTACTATTGTCTGCGAGTGACCTCGTTGACAACGGGGTGCATAATAGTGATTTGACCGGGTTAGGTCAAACGTTTTTTTAAGAAAACAAATCAATTGCTCATTTTTAGTTCATAATGGTCAAATATTACGATACAGGGATAAAATTTAAACTCTTTTTTATAATTCGGGGGCTTATAATTTAAAAGCAACTTGGCGCTCAACCGCTTTTCTGCGAAAATAGTCGCCATATTAAAAAATGAGTAAGGTAAAGGTGTTTTTCTTTATCGGCATTTTAACCCCTATATATGCATTCGTTTTTTAAATGTATCGGTATCAAGTTAATTAACCTAATTAAAGGTCACCCATGACGGCAAACATCATTGATGGTAAAGCAGTAGCAAAACAAGTACGTAGCGCAGTGGCTGAACGAGTTTCAGAACGTGTTGCACAAAACCTTAGAGCCCCAGGATTAGCTGTGGTGCTTGTTGGACAAGACCCAGCAAGCCAAGTTTACGTTGGTTCAAAGCGTAAAGCCTGTGAAGAAGTTGGTTTTATTTCTAAATCATTTGATTTACCCGCAGACACAACAGAGCAAGCGCTATTAGCATTAATTGATGAATTGAATGTTGATGGCGAAGTTGACGGTATTTTAGTACAACTTCCTTTACCTGCAGGCCTAGATGCAGAAAAAATTCTTGAACGTATTACCCCGCATAAAGATGTTGATGGCTTTCATCCTTATAACATTGGTCGTTTGGCGCAGCGAATGCCTGCCCTTCGCCCATGTACGCCAAAGGGTATTATCACCTTATTAGATTCAACTGGTGTGCGTTACAAAGGCATGCACGCAGTGGTTGTGGGCGCCTCTAATATTGTGGGCCGTCCTATGTCACTTGAATTATTGTTAGCTGGCTGTACGACTACTGTTTGCCATAAGTTCACGCAAGATTTAGAAACCCATGTTCGCCGTGCTGACTTACTGGTTGTTGCTGTAGGCAAGCCAGAGTTTATTCCGGGTGATTGGATAAAAGAAGGCGCGATTGTTATTGATGTGGGTATTAACCGTTTAGACAACGGTAAATTAGTGGGTGACGTTGAATACGCCGTTGCAGAACAAAAAGCTGACTTTATTACCCCTGTACCAGGCGGTGTAGGCCCGATGACAGTTGCTAGCTTAATTGAAAATACGTTAGAAGCGTGTGAGAAATATCACAGCTAATCAATAAAAAATAAAGTAATGCAAAGCCCGCTTAATTGCGGGCTTTTTGTATCATCATTCTTCGTTTTATTAAGTCCAAGCCTTGTGGCAAAACCGAAAACACAATCATCAATAACATAATTGCATATTGCCAACTTGCATACTGCTCGTTAATTAATATTCCGGCACATAAAATACCGGCAATTGGGTTGGCTATAGTGCCAAAAGTAAACTCAACTACTGACATTCGCCCTAATAACCAAACATATAGGATGTAAGCCAAAGCAGTATTAGGGACCACTAGCCAAAATAACGCCAGCCATTGCGTGGTATTTATTGTTGCAGTTAAAAATTGATACTGCTGAGGGGCAAAATAAAAAGCTTGAACCATAGCCGCAATTGCTAGCAAACTACCACCAATGATTAGCTGCCACGTGAGTACCGTCCACCAGTGTACTTTAGCCGTTACTTTTTTTACCAGCGTGCTGCCTATCACAATAGTTAATAACGCCCCTATCAGCGCTAAAACCCCCAAAACATTAAGTGCTACATGCTGTGGATCAAATAAGCGCCATGCTAAAACCACTAAAGCAAGCGCACAAAAACCTTGCACCAGCGCTGGCTGTTGTCGCTTTACAAGCCATGCATATAATAATGCCACTACCGGTACTGACACCATTCCCACGCCTGCGATAGCTGCTGGTAGGTTAATTGCCATTACAAAAATAAAGCTAAAAAATAACGCAATATTAATTGCGCCGATCAGAAAAATGCCTGGCCATTGTTTAGCCGTTGGCCAAGAAGGTTTAAACAGCAACAACAATAAACCGGCAGGAAGTGCGCGTATGGCACCTAATAAGATTGGTGGCCACTCTGGGGTTGCGTACTTAGTCACTGCATAAGTCGTGCCCCATAAAAAAGCAGGGATCATGGCAAGTAGAATATTCATTAATTTTCCATTTTTAAATTGATGAATGCGAGTTTAAAACCTCAACTATGATTGAGGTCAACAGCGTCAATTTTATTAAAAACATAATCAATTTAATGCAATTGATATAACCAAAAAAGGGTTACCCTATGGTAACCCTTTTTTTGTGATCAGCGCGTTATGGCTAAATCTGCCAAGGTCGACAAACCCTATGCTTTACGCCACGTTGTTTTTCCCGCTGAATCTTCAAGTATTACACCCAGTGCATTTAAAGCATCGCGAGCTTCATCTGCTGCAGCCCAATTTTTACTGGCACGTGCGTCATTACGTTTGACTATCAGTGCCTCAATTTCAGCCACTTCATCGTCGTTTTGACCGCCTTGTAAAAATGCCTCTGGTGCTTGCTGAGCAATACCAAGTATTTCACCTAAGCTGCGTAGAACAAAGGCTAAATGTCCTGCTTTTTCGCTATCAGTTTCTTTTACTCGGTTTAGCTCTTTAGCAACTTCAAATACAACCGGTAATGCTTCTGGCGAATTAAAGTCATCATTCATAGCTTTTCTAAACTTAGCTACATACTCATTACCCTCAAGCTCACATTCAACTGGCTCAACACCACGTAATGCCGTGTAAATACGCTCAAGTGATGAACGTGCTTGGTCTAAGTTTTCTTGCGAGTAATTAAGTTGACTGCGGTAATGGCCAGAAATTAAAAAGTAGCGAACCGACTCAGCATCGTATTGCTTTAATACTTCACGAACGGTAAAAAAGTTATCTAATGATTTAGACATCTTTTCTTTGTTCACTTGAACCATACCGGTGTGGATCCAAGTATTAACGTATTGGCCGTTGTTAGCACAGCATGATTGCGCAATTTCGTTTTCGTGATGTGGGAACTGTAAATCTGAACCACCACCATGAATATCAAAGTGCTCACCTAGGTGCTTTGAACTCATTGCTGAACATTCTATGTGCCAACCAGGGCGCCCCTCTCCCCAAGGTGATGACCACGATGGCTCCCCTGCTTTAGCTTTTTTCCATAAAACAAAATCAAGAGGATCGTCTTTATCTTGTGCTACTTCCACACGTGAGCCCGATTGCAGCATGGTTAAATCTTGCTGCGAAAGTGCTCCGTATTGCTCAAAGGTTGATACATCAAATAAAACGTCGCCATCGGCTGCAACATAAGCATGGCCTTTGGCAATCAAACGCTCAACCATAGCAATAATTTCATCCATGTGACCTGTAACCGTTGGCTCTACATCAGGACGCAGCATGTTTAAGCTGTCAAAGTCTTCATGCATGGCTTTAGTCATACGCACGGTTAAGTCGTTAATCGCCTCACCGTTTTCATTTGCGCGCTTGATAATTTTATCATCAACATCGGTAATATTACGTACGTACTTTAAGTCGTAACCTAAATGACGAAGATAGCGAACAATCACATCAAAACCCACAAATGTGCGTGCATGGCCAATGTGACAGTAATCATAAATGGTGATACCACACACATACATGTCGATTTTTCCATCGACCATAGGTTTAAATTGTTCTTTTTGGCGTGTCAGTGTGTTGTATATTTGTACCATTTAGTTGCTTTCCTTCACGATTAACAGAAAAGCTATGTTACCACTTGCTAAGCATGGGCTCTAGCGGTTTATAACAAACATAACATCTACTTTGTTAATCTGAGTCAACTACGATAAAATAGCGCCAATATTTAAACCAGCTATAGGAAACCTCATGGTTGTTCTACACACAAACTTTGGTGATATCACCATTAAAATGCACGAAAGCGAAGCTCCAAATACAGTAAAAAACTTTTTAGAGTATGCAAACTCAGGTTTTTATAACGGCACTATTTTTCACCGTGTAATTGATGGTTTTATGGTTCAAGGCGGTGGTTTTGCATCGGGCATGGAACAAAAAGAAGTAAACGACCCAATTGAAAATGAAGCTAACAACGGCCTATCTAACAAAGTAGGTACTTTAGCAATGGCGCGTACGCCTGATCCACACTCAGCTACAGCGCAATTTTTCATTAACGTGAATAACAACGACTTTTTAAACCACAGCAGCGAAACGTCGCAAGGTTGGGGTTACTGTGTGTTTGCTGAAGTAGTAGAAGGCATGGACGTAGTAAATAAAATCAAAGGTGTTGCTACAGGTAGCAATGGTTTCCACCAAGATGTACCACTTGAAGATGTGGTAATTGAAAGTGTAACTGTAAGCTAAAACCCCCTTATTCTTCAAAGAATACATAAAGCGGGTATTCACCCGCTTTTATTTAACTGGAACTACCATGACTCGCCAAACCTACTTTATTGCCGATTTACATTTGAGTGAAAATCGCCCTGATATTACAGCGGCATTTTTTAAATTTTTACACTCCCATATTGCTCCTCAAAAAGTAGATGCGCTGTATATTTTAGGTGATTTTTTTGAAGTGTGGGTTGGTGACGATTATGTTAGCGAACTATCAGCAGCAGTTGCCAAACAATTAAAAGCAGTTAGTAACTCGGGTATCCCCATTTATTTTGTACACGGTAATCGCGATTTTATCATGCGTGAAAAATACGCCAATATGGCAGGAATGACCTTACTGAATGAGCAAACAGTGATCGACCTCTACGGCACTCCTACTGTCATTTTGCACGGTGATGAAATGTGTACTCAGGATATTGAGTATCAAAAGTTTCGTCAAAAAAGTCGTGGTTGGTGGTGGCCTAAACTTATGCTTGCTATGCCATTGTGGTATCGTAAAAAAATAGCGCGTGATGCACGTGAAAAAAGTAAACTTAGCCAAGCAGACAAACCTATAGAAATACTGGATGTGGTGCAAAGCGCAGTACTCGAAACCTTCGCCAAACATAACGTGGCTAATATGATCCACGGCCATACTCACCGCCCTGATGTACATACCTATGAAGTTAATAACCAAACGCTTACTCGCACAGTATTGGGCGATTGGTATACTCAAGGTTCGTATTTAGTGGTTACCCCCGAGTTACAACAATTAATTTCAACGCCTTTATAACGCTCCTAACAATTAATTGTAATGAGTTTTTGTGGCAAGCTCTGGCAGTAAAATAACAAATTGTGTTTTGTAGTCTTCATTACCGCCTAGATCAGATTGCAACGAAATCTCCCCTTTTAAAACTTGAGTTACCCATTGATAAACCATATATAAACCTAAACCCGTGTTACCTTTACCTCTAGCTGTAGTATAAAAGGGTTCAAATATATCTGCCTTTATCTCAGCGTTAATACCTTTACCATTATCTGACACGCTCAGCCTCACCCTATTATTAGTCGCTTGTTCAACTTTTATTTCAATTACGCCCTCCTGCTTTTCATCAAAAGCGTGATTTAGCGCATTGATCACTAAGTTTTCAACAACCTGAGAAATGATACCCGGCAAACTAACCACTTGTTTATTAAGTGAAAAAATAGTTTTCACTTTTATCGGCGAGCTTTTTAACCTAGAGTTTAATGTCAATAATAACTCTTGAATGATTTTTTCAATATCACATGCAATAAACTCATCATTATGGCGGTCAATCGCCATTTTTTTAAAGCTTTTCACCAACACCGCTGTTTTATTTAAGTTAACTTTTGCCAGTGCTAAGTTCTCTCCAATGCGTGTAGTTGTGTCTTCTAGGGTTGATTTAGTTAGCCCTTTCTTCATGGCTTCATTTAATTTATTCAATGCCATATCGGCATTAGAAACCGAAATAACGGCTCCTCCAATCGGGGTATTCATCTCATGGGCAACACCAGCAACTAACAACCCGAGTGAAGATAATTTTTGCGCTTCAATTAACCCCTCTTGTAATTTCTGTTGTTGTTTAATCGTTTCGTCAAGCTCTCGATTGACAATGCCCAGCTCTACTTTTTCTATATGCAACTTATGCGACAGAGTTACTAACTGGTTTTGAAACCTATACTCACGATAAATAAAGCCAAAACTTACTAAGCAGAGTACGCTGCTGCATAAAAGAGCTAGTTTTAATGCGACTTTTTGCGCGCTTAATAGAAGTTCATCGGGGCTACTGATAAGAATAATTAACTCTTTATCGGTGTTACTGATCTTTTCTGTGTTTTCACGTAGCGAAAAAATAGAAAAACGTCGATATGTATAAAGGCTATTATTAAAAAAATGCGAACCATACTCGACTTTGCCATCAATAATTTGCTGCCAAAACCGTGGTTCTTGAATGGCAAGCGTTTGCTCATTCTTACCATACATAAACCCCCACTCTAAGCGAGAATCTTTATTTAACAACCAAAAACCATCATGATTCAAAATGCTGATATGAGTACTTTCTTGGCTATAGCTTTTGATCTGATTAAATAGATAATCTAAGTTAAAATTGACCACCAATAGGCCATCTAAAAAGTAATTTTCTTCGCTAGTACGGTAGGTTACACGGATTGTTGGTTGGTGTGGTTTTATAATTTTGTTGCGTTCTATGTTTAAATCTATTTCTGTAGCAAAAATATCAGGCGCACTAATTTGCATCCCTTTTTGAAAGTAGTAACGGTTTTGCTTATTTTGCAACCCATCGGGCGCTACAATTTCGCCTGCACCATTCACTACATTAATACGGTATTGCTCCTGACCTTGAGTATCAAGCCAGCGGATTTGCGAGATATTATTAGAGATAGCGGCGAAATTTAAAAAATAGTTATTTACCTCATCTCTGATTTGTTCTTGTTGAAAGGGTTTGCCTTGTTTATCACTTTTTAATGCGGGTCCCTGTGCCAGTATAAGCGTGAGCTTTTTAATACTGCTGAGCTCTCTGGAAAAATCACTACTTATAAGTACTAACTTTTCATCTTGTTTGGTTTTTATGGTGTTTATTTTTTCTTGATATACTTGTTCATAAATAAGCCAGCCAACAAATAAAGTAATAAATAAACTAAACAAAGACTTTATCAGCACACTTTTTTTTGAGCCGACCGGCAAGCTGTTAAGGCTATTCATTCGCACTCACTTCAAACTGTTTTAGCCACACCACTAAATCTTTAAAAAATAATGGCTTAGCAAAGTAGTAACCTTGAGCCGTTTCACACCCCTGCTGTTGTAACCACTGGGCCTCAAATTCATTCTCAACACCTTCAGCAATCACCGAAAAGTCAAATTGCTTTGCCAAAGACAATATCATCTTAATCATGTATTGATTATTGTCATTAAACTCAAGGTCACTGACAAAGTAGCGATCTATTTTTATCGACGTAGACGGTATTTCATTAATGTGAGCCAAAGACGAATACCCCGTACCAAAGTCATCAATACTGACTTTCATACCCAAAGCAATGAACCGCTCAAGCGCTTCTTTAATTAAACTATAGTTGCTTATAGCTTGTGTCTCTGTCACCTCTAGCTCAAGCATAGAAGGCAAAATACTGTATTCTTCAATTTTAGTTTTTATTTGTTCAAAGTAGCTTGGTTCAACTAAATCATAAGAGGATGCATTAAATGCAACGGGTAAGTTGCAGCCTTGCTCTTTAAGTTGATTAATAGTCTCTAGTATTTTCTCAAAAATTACATGGTCTAGTTCATTAATTAATCCGGCTGTTTCCGCTAATTCTATAAATTCGTCGGGGGGAACAAAACTACCATCGGCTCTTTGCCACCTAGCGAGCGCTTCAAAACCAGCTGGTTTCAAGGTTGATAAGCTGATTTTGGGTTGTAATGCCACCTCTAAACTTTTATTACCTATAGCCGTTCTAAGCTCAGCCATCAACTCATAGCGACGAGTAATCTGATCTGTTTTTTCCTCAGTATGCTGAATATACTTTGCTTGGTTTGCCACCGTATAGTTAAGACTAGACTCTGCTAAGCTAATCACTTTTTCAGGTGTTAAGTTTAAAGCAGCGCTTAACTTCAACTCCAATATACGCACATCAATATATTGCTTCACCTGTTCAATTTCGAACTTTTGCTTATTTTGAAAGTAACTAATTGCATCTGAGATATCAAAGTCAACGCTGACTAGCATGCCAAATGTTTTATTACTAATTAATGCTATGCGCGGTTCATACTTAGCAAAAGAATCAACTATACTTTGATGGACTAGCTTCATTAATTTATTACAAAAGTCATTCCCGAAAGTAAACGCTTTTTCATCAAACTGATAAATATCAAAAATGACTAATCGCGTTTTTAGCCGCTCATGGGCATTCATATTCTTTATTTCACGGGTTAGCCAGTTACGGTTTTGCAAGTTAAGTGATACGTCGGTGTAAGCAAGTTCAGTTAAGCGATTCAACAACGAAATATTAGCAAATCCCGTGCTAACATTTTCACTAAATACTTTAAGTAAATATTCATTTTGCTCATTGATAGGGTTATCAGATTTTACAATCGTTATGTAGTCAGTACCCTGACCTTGCAATGTATGCGTTTCGAAAAAAAACACACTGTGATTTTTTGAGAATATATGACGACGCTCTCTGGTCGCTTGTTTAAAATCTTGCAGCATTTCTGCAGGCAGGTTAGGTTCCACAGGTTGCCCTTTAGTGCCACTAAAGCAACCATGTGTAGAAAGTATTAAACTTTCAGAGCCAGGGTTTACATTACTCGAGCAGAAAATACCGCCGCCTTCGGTTATTTTTAAAATATTACTAATTTCTTTAAGCACAGCATAAGAAAAAGAGGCCATGTCATGCTTACCGTTAATACTTCTAGACGCGTCTAGTACCAACTGTAAACCTTGTTTGGCTGACTTGATTTGTGAAATATATTCCCAAGTGCGCATGTTACTATTAACAATTGATTGCAGCTTCTCGGCAGAAATATCTGATTTATTCCAGTATTCATCGATATCAAGTACTTTCATGATATCGCTCTCTGGTGCAAAACCAGGTTGGCCTGTTAACAGCACAATACGCATTTCTGCGTTACCAATAACCTCTCGAATAGTATTTACTAAACGCAGACCTGAGTCATCCTCCTCCATTACTACATCTATAAATATGAGTGCGATGTCGGGGTGCATACTCAGCGCAAGAGCAGCCTCAGGCACAGAATTTGCTGTTAAAAGCTCGTATTTATAACCATCCTTGGCTTTTAATTCTTTTAAGCTATTAACTAACGCGTTCTGATAATCAAGGTCATCCTCAACGGTTAATATTTTCCATGCTTTCAGCTCTGTATCTGCTTGTTCTTCTTCAGCTGCAAATACAAATAATCCCTCTTTATCTTGCATATCTTCTCACCCAATAATAAATAAGGTATGACCTTGTTATTAAAATGAATTACAAAGCAATAAGTTAAATAATTTAAATAGTTATTCTAATATTAGGTGAGGGTATTGGATGTGTCTAATTTAAAAAGAATTTAATTAAAAGTAGCTGCTACAACAGTTTGCTGTTTAACTGGTAGCAGCTTCATGTGTAAATTATGCGGGTTGTTGGCAAGCAGTAATAGGTACGCCGCTATGAAATTTGAAGTCTTCATCGTCTGATGTAATTAGATGCGCTTCTATTTCAGCAAATTCTTTTACCCGCTCGGTAATATCAAAGTCAGCAATTTCTTGAGCAAGGGTTAAGTAATCTTGATAATGGCGAGCCTCTGAGCGAAGCAGTGAAATATAAAAGTCCCCTAAGCGTTTATCTACATGCGGGGCAAGCGCAGCAAAACGTTCACATGAGCGCGCTTCTATGTACGCACCTACAATAAGTTTATCAACTAATGCATTGGGCTCAAACGTTTTAACATTACGTAACATACCTTTAGCGTAACGACATGGGGTTATACTTTTATATTCAACGCCGTATTCATCCATAATTTCCAACACTTGATAAAAGTGATGCAACTCTTCTTTTATTAACATCACCATTTTATCAATTAAGTCTTGTCCATAAGGTGAGTTAGATTTAGGAATAATAGACTTTGTCAGTTTATTTTTAGCCGCTAAATCACGCCAGTTCCCCTCACGTTTATAAATAAGCGTTTCAAACGGTTTTAGCCACTCAAGCAGTGCATCACTGCTGTCTTTATCTACCGCATACTTACGGATTAAAAACATCGCACTTTGTGCCGCTTTTAGCTCACAAATTAAATGATCAATTAATATGATGGGTAAATTTTCTTTTTTGGTCGCCTGTTCAACCCACTCATCGGGGGTACTGCATAATAAAAAGTTGTTAATTGGCTCTAAAAGCTGGCTATGTGGCACGCTGACTACTCATTGCTATAAATTGCGATTATGTATTTTAACACGAAATAATGCCCTGAATAAAATAAACACACGCCCTTATTACAAGCATGTGGATAACTTGACTTTGCTTAGTTACTGAACCATAACTAAATGGACTGTATAAAAAACAAACCAACTATAACCAAACAGTAATATATCCTTTTATGGAGAGCACGCAATGATACTAAATCACCTATGGGGCTTATACGCCCATCCACTCGAAGAGTGGCAAACAATTGATAACCGTCACGAAAGCTTAACCTACAGCTTATCCCACATTTTGCTAATCGCTTTATTTCCCTCAGCAATGGGATACTACTCATCGGTTTACCTAGGCTGGAGTATAGGCACAGGTAACCCAGTTTTTTTAACCCATGAAAGCGCACTAATGATTGGCGCGGCTATGTACGTTGCTTTAATTGGCGGTGTATTTGCACTGGCCTACTTAGCGCATTGGATGGCGGTTACTTTTGGTGCTAAACCAACCTTTACCCAAACTATTGAGCTGGCAGCGTATACCGCAACACCGGTGTTTATGTCGGCATTGGCTGCCTTTTGGCCTGAGTTGTGGTTTGTGGTGTGTGTTGGGTTAGTGGCACTCGCTTACTCAGTTTATTTACTGTATACCGGCGTCCCTATTTTGATGCACATTCCGCAGGAGCGCGGCTTTATTTATGCAAGCTCTGTTGTCACCTGTGGATTAATTCTACTTGTTATTATTTTAGCGCTTACCGCCATGCTATGGACCAACGGTATAATCAGCCCTATGTTTACCTAAAAATTGAAAAACAAAAAAGGAGCGATTAAGCTCCTTTTTTTGTAACGCCGATAATGCTATCAGGCAGTATTATCACTGTTAATCAGATTCGTTTTCATCTTGGTTATGTATTTCTAAACCAGACGACATCGCGTTTTCGCGGGTGCTTTTAGCAGAATCGTTACGTAGCTTATCAATACGATTTAGATAGTCTTGATCAACATCGCCAGTAATGTATTGTCCATCAAACACTGACGTTTCAAACTTAGTGATTTCAGGGTTTTCTTGGCTAACTGCAGCAATTAAATCACTTAATGATTGAAAGATTAAACCATCAGAGCTTATGCTTTGGTTAATATCTTCTACTTCACGGCCATGTGCAATTAGTTCAGCCGCCGATGGCATATCTATACCGTATACATTTGGAAAGCGTATTTCCGGTGCAGCTGACGCAAAGTAAACATTTTTAGCACCAGACTCGCGTGCCATCTCAACTATTTGTGCTGAGGTAGTACCACGTACTATTGAGTCATCAACAAGTAGGACATTTTTACCTTTAAACTCACGGTCAATTGCATTGAGTTTTTGACGTACCGATTTTTTACGTAGCTCTTGGCCTGGCATAATAAACGTACGGCCAATATAGCGATTTTTAACAAAGCCTTGGCGGTAAGGTAAGTCAAGTACGCGTGCCATTTCTAAAGCGATATCACATGAAGTTTCTGGGATAGGAATAACGACATCAATGTCTTTATCGGCCCACTCACGTGCTACTTTCTCGCCTAGTTTTGTTCCCATATTTACACGTGCAGCATAAACCGACATACGATCAATGGTTGAATCCGGGCGCGCAAAGTAAACAAATTCAAAAATACATGGTGAGTAAGACACTTTATCTGCACAGGTAAAAGAATGAAACTCGCCTTTTTCAGTCACGTAAATAGCTTCGCCTGGGGCAACGTCACGAATAAACTCAAAGCCATCTGGCTTTAACGCCACACTTTCTGATGCAAACATATATTCAGTACCGGCAGCAGATTCACGTTTACCAAATACTAAAGGACGAATACCATTTGGATCGCGAAACGCCACAATACCATGACCGATAATCATGGCTATAGTCGCATAACCACCCGTCACTTTATTGTTAACTTCAGTAACCGCTGTAAAAATATCTTCAGGGTCTAATTTTAGTTTGTCTGGCTTACTTAGCTCATGTGCCATGATGTTAAGTAAAATCTCAGAATCAGAGGTAGTATTAACATGGCGACGTGCCTCTGAAAATAACTGCTCTTTTAACGACTCTGCATTGGTTAAGTTACCATTATGGGCAAGTGCTATACCAAAAGGAGAGTTCACGTAAAACGGCTGAGCCTCTGACGAGCTTGAAGAACCCGCTGTTGGGTAGCGCACATGGCCAATGCCAATGTTGCCTTGCAAACGTTTCATATGACGAGTGTGAAATACATCTTTCACTAGGCCATTTGCTTTGCGCAAGCTAAATGTATTGTTCTCAATAGTTATGATACCCGCAGCATCTTGGCCACGGTGTTGCAAAACGGTTAAGCCATCATAAATCGCCTGATTAACTGGCGATGTTCCGACTATTCCAACGATACCACACATGTAATTTATCCTCGCCGATTAACGGTTTACTGAATTTAAAAAGCTCGAGTTGTTTTCTAGGTACGAAAAGAACCATTCAACTACAAAGCCAAATTCTGGAATCAAAATAGAGTTGCCCCACCAATGCGTATTTGGCGCACCAGTAAAAGCATCAAGAAAGAAGAGTAACGCGCTCACGACCAACACGCCTCGAAGAGCACCAAACACCACACCAAAAACACGGTCTGTGCCGGATAATCCGGTTCGCTGTACAAGCTCACCTAAAATATAGTTTAGTAAACCGCCTAACAATAGCGTCGCAAAGAATAATATGGCAATGGCCGCTGCATTTCTTAAAAGGGGTTCAGAAATGGATGTTAGGAAGGAAGCTAAATATTGATAAAATAAGCTGGAGATGATGAAAGCCCCTGCCCATACCGCTAATGACATAGCTTCTTTAACAAAGCCGCGTATTAAACCGATGATGGTAGAGAGTGCAATAATGCCAATAATGGCGTAATCAACCCAGATCATAAGAACCAATTAGTCGCTAATTTTGGGCGCATTCTATACCTAAACCTCCCAGTGATGCAAGTTTAAGCGTGAGAATGCAGGTGAGTAAAAACATACAGTTTTTAGATAAAAAATAGCGTGAAATATACAGGCTAAAAGTAGGTGGAGATCTAGCCTTAACTTATGGAGTATAAGTTAGGTAAATGTGCAATATTAAGTTATAAGCACACTCACCTATTAGCGACTAAGTTATTTTGCCACTTCAAATTGAGTAACTTTACCGTTTAGTTTAGTTAGCTCTTTCAGCGCGGGAAGTTGGGACTGCAGCTCATTTTTACTTAATGACGGCCCTACAAATACTTTAGTTAACGTACCATTTGGCGTTTTAATTGGCCTAGTAAAGCTTTTAAAACCTTTCGTTTTTAGCTTTGCCTGCAACGCTTTTACATTTGCCGCATGAGAAAAACTACCAAGCTGAATGACATACGCCATACTTGTTAAGTTTTCATTGGTATTACGCGTAGCGTTATTTTGCTCGGTAGTGACTGTGTCTTGCTTTGTATCGGCTATGACCGCTTCAACCATTGCTGGCTGTGCAGTAACGTCAGTTTCAGCTGAGCTGTTTTGTTGCTCAAATGCAGCATCATCAGGCTGAATATTTTCAATTTCATCCTCTTTTAATGGTTCTGCATTTGCCACTTGCTGATCAATTGATTCTTGTAAATCAATGGTCTTGAACTCAGAGCGTTCTGGAATCGCTTTAAAGCCTTCTTTATAGTGCACTTTTTCACCATCGAGTATATTGGGAATAAACACAATTGCTGCGATCACCACAATACTTGTTCCGACTAAGCGATTAATAAAACCTGAGTTCACCGACATCCTCTCTATTTTTTAAAGTAATGAATAGCGCCAGCCACGGTAAAAAATGAGCCAAATACAATCAATAGTGTATTACTTGGCTGGCTTGGCAAAATAGCATCCAATGCTATCTCTACGTTGCTATAACCCTGTTTAAAATGACTATTGGGTATACTTGAAAGCGCCTGTTGAAGATGAGCTGCACTATCCCCTCGCGGGCCACCTAAGCTAGCCAACGACCATTCATCGACTACATCAGCCACTTCTTTAAGCACACCGACTTTATCTTTATCAGCAAGCATAGCGGCTAATGCATGAATTTTAAAGCCTTTATCTTTATAGCTTGCTAACTTAGTTGCTAAATAACGTGCCGATTCAGGGTTATGTGCCACATCGGTGTACACTAATGGCGACTCACTTAATTGTTGAAAGCGCCCTTCTACCACTAAGTTGGCTATGCACTGAGTTATCACTTCATCACTTGGTAATAAATCTAGCACCGACAATGTCGTTAACGCAGTGGCCACATTTTGACACGGGATGGCCGGTTTAGGTAACTCGAGATTATGTGCTTTAAATTGCCAACTAAAACTTTGCTCATGCTCTTTAAAAATAAAGTCGCTGCCCGATAGCACCATATTAGCGTTAATTTCTTTGCCATAATCGGTCATTGTATGCGGGATATTTAAATCCCCAATAATTGCCGGGGTACTCTCTCTAAAAATTCCCGCCTTGTCATAAGCCACCAGCTTACGGGTATCACCTAAATATTCTTTATGATCTAAATCGATGGTGGTGATCACACTAGCAAATGGGGTAACAATATTGGTCGCGTCAAAACGCCCGCCCAAACCGACCTCTAACAACACGTAGTCAACTTCTAAGCGTTTAAATATAGCCAACGCGCCTAAGGTACCATATTCAAAATAGGTTAATGGTGTGTCACCACGTCCTTGCTCTAGTAAATTAAACGCATCGACATGGTATTGATCGTCAAGCTCTGCCCCATTAACGCGTACACGTTCGTTATAGCGAACTAAATGAGGTGAAGCATAGGTGCCAACACAATAACCCTGGGCTAATAATAATGACTCTAAACAACGTGCTGTTGTTCCTTTGCCATTGGTGCCTGCAATAAGAATGATTTTACTTGAGGAAGTTAAAAGCTCTATGTTGTTAGCAACACGAGCAACGCGCTCTAAGCCCATTTCTATATTAGCAGGGTGAACACTCTCTAAATAACAAAGCCAATCATCAAGGCTTGATGATTGGCTAGGAATTGTTTTTGTCATAGCATGTAATCAGTAAAGCTGAAATTTACGCTACTCTATGCTCTTGTTCCGTAGAAGGCAAGTTCATAAACTTTGCTAAGATACGTGCTAGCGTATCGCGCATTTCTCGACGGTCAATAATCATGTCGATTGCGCCGTGCTCTAATAAAAACTCACTGCGTTGGAAACCCTCAGGCAGTGTTTCACGCACGGTTTGTTCAATAACACGCGGACCTGCAAAACCAATCAAAGCTTTAGGCTCGGCAACATTAATATCACCAAGCATTGCCAATGATGCTGATACACCACCCATTGTTGGGTCAGTCATTACCGAGATGAACGGTAGGCCTTTTTCGGTCATTTTAGCAAGTGCAGCACTGGTTTTAGCCATTTGCATAAGTGACATTAGCGCCTCTTGCATACGTGCACCGCCAGATGCAGAAAAACAAATCAGCGGCATATTATGCTCTAAACATTGGTCAACCGCGTCAACAAAGCGAGCACCTACAACCGATGCCATTGAGCCACCCATAAATGAGAATTCAAATGCAACTGCAGCAACCGGAATACCTTTTAAGTTCCCTTTCATTGCAACCAGTGCGTCTTTTTCACCGCTTGACTTTTGAGCTGCATTAATACGATCTGAGTATTTTTTAGAGTCTCTAAATTTAAGCACATCTTTAGGTTCGTGTTGAGCGCCTAATTCATGACGGTCACCGTCATCTAAAAATTGTTCAAGACGCTTACGACCACTAACACGCATATGATGGTCGCACTTAGGGCATACATTTAGTGATTTTTCTAATTCTGCTTTATATAAAATTGAATCACATGACGTACATTTAGCCCATACACCTTCTGGAATTTCTTTACGACCTGAAGATTTAGTCGTTTTTGGTAAGATTTTTTCTAGCCAACTCATTTGCAACTCTCTTAATGCTGTTCTGTGTCGCGAGTCTACATGTTAACCATGCAAACAAATTTTTCCAATTAAAACATGAATTACGCTATCAAGGTATAAAAAACTGGTCTTAGTAGTTAGCCCTACGAATAATAGCGTATAAAAATAACCACCTGATTACCTTTTAAATATCGGTATCGGCTAAAAACAATGGCCCCAACGGCGTTCTAGGAATATTAAAGTGTTCTGGGTAATCAACATCTACTAAATATAAACCCGCCGCTTTTGCTGTGGCGCTCGCTTTGGCCCGCTCTTTAACATCTAACAGCTCTTTTAACCAAATTGGTTCATGTTTATGTAAACCGATATCCATTAAACACCCGGTAATATTACGTACCATATGATGCAAAAACGCATTGGCTTTAATATCAATAATGACATAAGCACCTTGGCGCTGTACCGATAAATGATGAATCGTTCGCGTTGCCGTATTAGCTTGGCAGTGAAGCGCTCTAAACGATGTGAAATCGTGCTCACCTAATAAATATTGGCAAGCCTGCTGCATTTTCACTTCATCTAAAGGATGATGAAAATGGGTAACACCTTCATTTAATACCGCACCACGAAACGCATAATTATAAATAACATAACGATAACGACGAGCAGTGGCACTAAAGCGAGCATGAAAGTCTTCAACCACAGGCTGGGCAAAACGAATAGCAATGTCTTTTGGTAATAAGGTATTCATGCCTAATGTAAAGGCCACCATTTCACGCTCAGCATGGGTATCAAAATGCACAACTTGACCAGTGCCATGAACACCGGCATCGGTGCGCCCTGCACATACAATTTCAACCGGATGATTACAAATGCGCGACAACGCTTTTTCTACTTCTTGTTGTACGCTATTTACATGAGATTGACGCTGCCAACCACTGTAACGCGCGCCGTTGTATTCTACTCCAAGTGCTACTCGCATAATTACTGCTTTACCTACTGTGCTAATCGACGCTGCATTTTATGCTATATGGCGTTCCAATAAAAGCAGCGAACTAAGGTTCCTAACTATGCGATACAAAAAACCCGTTATTAGTGTTAGCCAATAACGGGTTTTACAGCTTAGTTATCCTTTCCAGGACTTAGCTATTGTTAGTTTTTCAGCTTAGCTTTTAGATTTTGTGCTTCTTCTTGCACATCGTCTGGGCCATTATTAATAATCTCATCTAAAATTTTAACTGCCGAGTCAGCATCATCTATCTCTATATATGCGTGAGCAAGATCAAGCTTTGCCGAGTAACCACCACTTTGAGTATCAACATCCATAGGGTTATCACCAGCAAGTAATGAATCGTAGTCACCCAAACCAACATCCATATCGACGTCGGTGTAAGGTTCGTGATCTATATCCGCATCATCACTTTGCTCTAGTAATGCATCAATATCAACAAAGTCATCTTGATCTAATGGCTCAGTAACCTCAGGTTGCTCAGTGGGCTCTTGCAACGATGGTGCTTTATCATCAGCTAAATCTTCGTTAAGTAAGCTATTAAAATCAACATCGAATTCACTGCTGTCGCTTAAATCAACATCATCAGGTTCAGCCAACTCATTCAGTAATGAATCAAAATCTGTTTGCGTTAAATCAGCCATGAACTCATCATCTAGTTCATCATCTGAAATCATTTCTGATTCTGACGGTACTGACGTTTGCGTTAAATCAGCTTCACGATCAGCATTTGTTTGCTGATCGGTAAATTCAGCTGACTCTGTTAACGCATCAAGCTGATCATCATCAAAATCATCGTTAGAGCTAACAGCTTGCTCATCTGCAGCTTGTTCAGTCAGATCTGCAGACTCTGAAATATCATTATCTAAAGCTTGCTCTATCTCTAACTCTGAAAACTCATTGTTAAGTAACAGCTCATCATCAAAATCATCTTCTAGGCTATCGAGATCGTTACCTGCTGATAGAGCATTAGCGAGATCTTGCTCTGCTTGGCTGGGTGACATGCCTGTGGCATCACCATCTAAATTATCACCTTGTAGCTCTTCTGGAGTTAGTGATTGTTGCTCTTCATCAGATAAAGGCAGTTCATCATCCAGCTCTAACTCAGGATACTCCTCAAGTTCTTCACTTGGGGTGATTATTTCAGGCTCATATAGCTCATCGTCTTCTGACGATAAATCGTTGCTTTGGATATCGCCAGCAAGCGGATCATCGCCTAAATCAATTTCCTCTTCATCAAGATCATCGTCTAAGTCATCCATTGACCAATCAGGTACTTGTTCATCCTCATCGCCTGTTTGCTCAAGCTCACTTAAAAGATCATCGACACTTTTGAAGTTTTCATCGTTGTATTCGTCAAGCGCATCTTCTGGGTCGAGTAAAGTAGAAGACGTATCGGTAAAATCATCTTCTGATCCAACATCAGACTCTGCTTCAAGTTCTGGCTCTGCTTCAAGCTCAGGCTCTGCTTCAAGCTCTGGCTCGGCTTCAAGTTCAGGCTCTGCTTCAAGTTCAAGCTCTGCTTCAAGTTCAGGCTCTACTTCAAGTTCAGGTTCGACTTCAAGCTCTGGTTCTACTTCAAGCTCAGGCTCTGCTTCAAGTTCTGGTTCGGCTTCAAGCTCAGGCTCGACTTCAAGCTCAGGCTCGACTTCAAGCTCAGGCTCGGCTTCAAGTTCTGGTTCGGCTTCAAGTTCAGGCTCTGCTTCAAGCTCTGGTTCGGCTTCAAGTTCTGGCTCTACTTCAAGTTCAGGCTCTGCTTCAAGTTCAGGCTCTGCTTCAAGCTCTGGCTCTGCTTCAAGCTCAGGCTCTACTTCAAGTTCAGGCTCGGCTTCAAGTTCAGGCTCTGCTTCAAGCTCTGGCTCTGCTTCAAGCTCTGGCTCTGCTTCAAGCTCTGGCTCTGATTCAAGTTTAGGCTCGGCTTCAAGCTCAGGCTCGACTTCAAGTTCAGGCTCTGCTTCAAGCTCTGGCTCTACTTCAAGTTCAGGCTCTATTTCAAGCTCAGGCTCGACTTCAAGTTCAGGCTCTGCTTCAAGCTCAGGCTCGACTTCAAGCTCTGGCTCTGCTTCAAGCTCAGGCTCGACTTCAAGTTCAGGCTTTGCTTCAAGCTCAGGCTCGACTTCAAGCTCAGGCTCGACTTCAAGCTCAGGCTCTACTTCAAGCTCTGGCTCGGCTTCAAGCTCAGGCTCTGCTTCTGGTTCAGATTGCTCGTCTAAGCCATCAACTGACCAATCAGGTGCTTCTACATAATCATCACTTGTTTGTTCTAACTCGCTCAGTAGCTCATCAACGCTATCAAGGTTTTCATCATTGTACTCATCAAGCGCATCTTCTGGATCGAGTAAATTAGAAGACGTATCAGTAAAATCATCTTCTGATTCAACATCAACTTCTGGCTCTGCTTCAACTTCTGGCTCTGCTGCAATTTCTAGCTCTGCTGCAACTTCTGGCTCTGCTTCAGTTTCTGGCTCAGGCTCAAGCTCAGGCTCAAGCTCAGGCTCAGGCTCAGGCTCAGCAAAAGATGAAGCGATAGATTCTACATCTTCACTATTTAACTCTTCTTGCGCGTCAGTTAAATCTTCAATTGAGTCCGCCAATGCATGATCTATTTCAGAATCATGAACATCACTTTCAGGTTGCTCAGTATCTAGTACATCGTCAATATCTACTTCGTCTTCTTCAACTAAGCTGTCGATATCTGGCTCTTCAATTTGAGCTTCAGTAGTAGTTGGTTGCTCAGCATCGAGCAATTCATCAATATCAACTTCATCGTCTTCATCAACTAGGCTATCGATATCAGGCTCTTCAGTTT
>NZ_LKGQ01000029.1:0-40418 GCF_001401785.1 Pseudoalteromonas sp. P1-16-1b
GTGTAGCATTTGTTATGTGAAAGTAGGACATTACCAGGCTCCAAATAAGAGAAAGCCCGATTCGAAAGAGTCGGGCTTTTTTACGTCTGTAGGAAAGTGAAAATATCAGCCGTCAGCTATCAGTTGCACTGCGTTAACCTGACCATCGTAGCGTGGGTTGAGTATCTCGAAACCCACGGATAAAGAACACGACAGAGGATGAGAGCGTAGCATTTGTCATGTGGCTCTCTCCATCGCTGTGGGCACTAAGACATTCTACTGCGTTGTCGCTACGAAGTAGCGCACCGACTCCAAATACAAGAAAGCCCGACTCGAAAGAGTTGGGCTTTTTTACGTCTGCATAAAAGTGCAAAAACAGGCGCAAGGTGTAGGGAAATAGTTGTGGTATAGGGAATAACTAGTTGGGAAAATTAATATGTGGCTTTATGCGAATAAGTAACTAAGCTTGTGCGTAATTTGACTTGTTGCCTAACCAGCGTTGAATGAGAGGGTCTACATACTGAGGATATTGCTTCAACATCTGTTGTGCTATGGGTCTAACTTGATTTAAGGTTTGCTTATCTCTTGTTAAGTCTGCAATTTTAAATTCTGCTAAGCCGGTTTGTTTTGTTCCAAGGACTTCACCTGGGCCGCGTATTTCTAAATCACGTTCTGCGATAACAAATCCGTCGTTACTATCGCGCAGTACTCCTAACCGTTTCTGTGCGGTATGTGAAAGTGGTGCATGGTATAAAAGCACGCAGTGAGATGCCGTAGCTCCACGGCCTACGCGGCCACGTAGTTGGTGAAGCTGTGCTAAACCTAGGCGCTCAGGGTTTTCGATAATAATCAAACTCGCATTAGGCACATCAACCCCAACTTCGATCACGGTTGTTGCCACAAGTACATGAATTTTACCCGCTTTAAAGTCGCTCATAATGGCTTGCTTTTCCGTAGCTTTCATTCGCCCATGGACTAAGCCAATAGCAAGCTCAGGTAATGCTTCTTTTAGCTGTAATGCACTGTCTTCCGCTGCTTGGCATTGTAGTACTTCAGACTCGTCTATTAGTGTACATACCCAGTAAACCTGTCGACCTTGTTCGTTACAGGCAAGTTTTACGCGACTAATAATGTCATCTCGACGAGTATCAGGAATCGCAACTGTAGTGATAGGAGTCCGCCCAGGTGGTAATTCGTCAATCACTGAGGTTTCTAAGTCTGCATAGGCAGTCATTGCGAGCGTACGTGGTATAGGAGTTGCTGTCATTACTAGCTGATGTGGATAACAATCACCAAAACGGCCTTTTTCACGCAATGATAAACGTTGATGAACTCCAAAGCGGTGTTGTTCATCAATAATGATAAGTACAAGATTGTTAAATTTTACTTCATCTTGAAATAACGCATGGGTACCGATAATCATTTGCGCTTCACCTGAGGCGATCATTGCAAGTGTACTTACGCGCTCTTTACCTTTTGTTTTACCACCTAACCAAGCAACCGTTATTCCAAGGCTTTCAAACCAGCTAGAAAAGTTGATTCCGTGTTGCTCTGACAATATCTCTGTTGGCGCCATTAATGCGACCTGGTAGCCTTTTGCTATCGCAGTTAACGCGCTCAGTGCTGCGACTAGTGTTTTACCAGAGCCAACGTCCCCTTGGACAAGTCGCATCATAGGGTAAGCGTGTTGCATATCTGCTTTAATTTCTGATACCACACGGCTTTGTGCATTGGTTGGCGCAAAGGGTAATTGTGCTAAAAATTGTGTTTCTAATGAATTAGTGGGCTCAAGTGCAACGGCTTTAACTTGTTGTCCCTGTTCTCTTACTTTTAATAAACTGAGATTTTGCGCCAGTAATTCTTCAAATACGAGCCGCTGCTGAGCTGGGTGAGTCCCTTGTTCAAGCGCACTTATATCAACATCATTAGGAGGGCGATGCAGTAATAATAACGCATCACTTAACGGTAGTTGCGATGGTTGCCATTGTTGGGGAAGTAGCTCTTCTACTGCATACTTTTGAAGTAATTCTATTGCCTGTTTACTCAACGCCCTAATAGAGAGCTGCTTTAACCCCTCGGTTGTTGAATAGACTGGCGTAAGTGTTGATGATGTTGGTTGTTGTTCAAAAGTGTCGCTAATACTGTATTCAGGATGACTCATTTCAAAGCCAATACGTCCGCGACGTATTTCGCCAAAGCAACGAATTATTTTGCCTGTGCTAAATGCATTTTTTTGTGCTGCGGTAAAATTAAAAAATCGTAGTGTTAACCTACCTGTACCATCATTTATTTGGCAAACCAGCATGCGCCGCTTTCCAAAGGTTATTTGACTGGTTTCAATGGTTGCTTGAACAGTTACGTGGCTATGAGGGGTCAACTCACTAATTGTATAAATACGGGTTCTGTCTTCATACCTAAGCGGCAAATGAAATAGCATGTCCTGTACTGTACTAATACCTAGCTTTAAAAGCCGTTCAGCCATTTTAGGACCAACGCCTTTAAGTTCTGTGATTGGGTATTGGCTTAAGCTAGGTTTAGACAATGTAGGCTCAATTATTATTATTTAGTAAGTTAAGTGTACTGATACACTGTATATGCATCAAGTATGTTTTAACGCCTGCCAAAACTGTTCATCAGCAACAATTTCGCCGTTTTCATCAAGCGCAGGGTAAGGTAGGTTTTTTTGTTTGCATTGCCTTGCAATAATTGGGTGGCAGCCTTCAAAGTACATTGGGTGCTTAATTTCTTCACTCAGCATATTTCTATTGTATAAACCAGCTAGATCACGTTGACGCTGCGCCTCAAATAAAATTAGGGCTGCTGCAACGGATACATTTAACGACTGCACCATGCCTTGCATTGGAATAATGATGTTTTGATCCGCATACTCTAAGGCTTGTGGAGAGATCCCCGTTTTTTCTTGACCGACAATAATTGCAGTCGGTTTAGTGTAATCAATTTCTCTGAAGTCGACAGCATCTTCACTTAAATGCGTAGCTAAAATTTGTACATCAGGATTATGAGCACGCATACTTGCAACGGCATCATCTATGTTTCTGTGAAGATGTGTGTCTAACCAGTTTTTACTACCACCAGAGGTATTATTGGTTAGCCACTTTTGTTTTTCTGGCCACACGGCATGCACATGATGACAACCAACGGCATCAGCCGTTCTAACAATTGCTGATAAGTTATGGTGTTTGTGTACGTCTTCTAAACACACGGTAAGGTCGGTTTGACGACGTGAAAGTACACTTTCGATTCTTTGGTAACGAGTTTGCTGCATGGGAGTCCTCTTTTTCGGCAAATTATACGAGATTTTTCACCTTAAGGCACCACTGTTCGACTAATCGGGTTTTGTAATGAGATCAGGGTTTCGGTTGATTGAATGGCTTCTATTGCCTGTATTTTATTGATTAATACATCTTGTAGATGATCGATAGAGCGGGTCATTACTTTAATAAAAATACTGTAATTACCAGTGGTGTAATATGCTTCGACCACTTCCTCTAATGATTCTAATTTTATAAGTGTTTGCGGATAATCGCGCGCGTTGTTCAAATTAATACCAATAAAACAACACACATCGTAACCTAATTGCTTTGTATTAATGGTTAGTTGAGTACCTGTGATGATCCCTGCATGTTTCATTTTTTCGATTCGCACATGAATTGTTCCTGCGCTTACACTAAAGCGTTTTGCTAATTCAGCATAAGGTGTACGCGCATTATCCATTAATGCATGCAGAATCTGTTTATCAAGATTATCGATTTGATAATTTTCCATAGATTTAACCGTCTTTAATTGTGGTATTAGTTGTTTTTATACCACTTTTTTAATGGTTTTAATATCGTAAAGCTATTTTTATTATGGGATATTGAATTAAATAGTTTAATTGTTACGATAACCTCATTGAAGCGTGATTGTGCGCTAAGTAGTAAATACAATAACTGGGAATGAGGCCAATTATTATGAGTTCACATTATGTGCAGCAGCAGCAGCAAATAAGTAAAGTTAAGCAGTTCTTTTCGCAGCAATTAGAACAAAAACTGGGCTTAATTGAAGTTCAAGCGCCTATTTTAGCTAAAGTAGGCGACGGTACACAGGATAACTTAAGTGGGCACGAGAACGCCGTGGCTGTGAATATTAAAGCGATTGCAGATAGCCGTTACGAAGTGGTGCATTCTCTTGCTAAGTGGAAACGTAAAATCTTGGGTGAATATGGCTTTTCACAAGGTGAGGGAATTTATACGCAAATGAAAGCGTTGCGACCTGATGAAGATTCACTAAGCCCAATCCATTCTGTTTATGTTGATCAATGGGATTGGGAGCAAGTTATTTGTGAAAGTACGCAGCGTTCGCTATCTACCCTCAAGCAAACGGTTGAAACAATTTACCAAGGTATTAAAGCCACTGAACAATATGTTAGTGCAAGCTTTGGCTTAAGAGCATTTTTGCCAGCTAAAATTACTTTTGTACACAGTGAAGAACTGCGTAAAATGTACCCTGACTTTAGCGCTAAGCAGCGTGAGAAAGCGATTGCTCAAGAATATGGTGCTGTGTTTTTAATTGGTATTGGCGGAGCATTAAGTGATGGTAAAATTCATGATGTGAGAGCGCCAGATTACGACGATTGGTCAACACCAACATGTGATCAGTATATGGGATTAAATGGCGATATTTTAGTATGGAATCCAATTCTTGAAGATGCTTTCGAAATATCATCTATGGGAATTCGAGTGAGCCCTGAAGTTTTGCAAGCTCAATTGGGAATTACCGGTGACGAAGAGCGTTTAGAGTTTGATTGGCATAAAGCATTGTTAGAAAGTAAATTTCCTCAAACAATTGGTGGTGGTATTGGTCAGTCTCGCTTGGCTATGCTGTTATTACAAAAACAACACATAGGGCAAGTGCAGGTAGGTGTGTGGCCAGCGCAAACCTATGACAGTGTAGACGGCTTACTATAAAGAATAAGGGGCTGTTACTAACAGCCCCTTATAATTAAGTTTTAAACTCAATTTCTATTTTATTGTTTTCTAACTTAACATTACTTGGTGGAAAGTTACGAGTTGTTTTAAGTAACTTATTGAATATATGGATTTCCACTCCAGAATGTAAAACGGTATTTACGGTTAAAATGGCTTCATCGAGCATGGTATTTAGTTTTTGCTCTAAACTCGCTATCTGCTTTTCTAGTTGTTCAGCTTGTTGACTATGATGTATCTGAGTTGATCCAATCTTATTCATGAGCTCGCTTTTTTTATCAGCATCTTTAATTAAATCTGCTTTTTCTAATGCAGCTTGTAAGCTATCAACCTGTTCATTTGCAGCTGTTAATTCACTAAAATATCTATCAATATCTTTGGTCATTTGAGTAGCTGAAGCGGCTAAATTAATTGCCATTTTAGCCCCTGATTCGTTACCAATTTCTCCGGCAATTAGTTTAGTGGCATCTAAAATTTCACCTCCAAATAACTTTCCTTTAGGTAGTTCTGATTGACCAATTTGAATTATATTTTTTGCTTTCATTGAGCTGTGGCTGGCTTGGCGGTCAAGCAATATGCTGTTAGCTTCAATGTAGCAATATTGAGAGTGTGAGGCATGCACATCACCTGCGCAAATTATTCTGCAAGACAGTGATTTATCTTCAGGCTTTTGATGGCCAATCACCCCTTGTTTTACAAGTATATCGCCACCGGCGGTTAATTCTCCAGATTCGACTGTACCAAAAACGGTAATGTCACCTGTTGCATTTATCCTCATCCCTGGCTCTACATTTTTACTAACTATTACACTACCTTCAAAGTCGATATGGCCTGTTTTTACAGACACATCGTTAACAGTGAAAATATCGTCAACACGCATTCCGTTATTTATTTCAACAGGCACGCCGGCAATAGTTGAAAGTAATTCCATCGGGTTATTTTTTGATATTTCAGTACCCTCACCTGCAATTAGGGCATGAACTTGCCCTGGTTTGGCTGGTAAAACATCACCTATCACGGTAAACCCTTCTTGACCAGGAGTAGCAGGTTGCTGCTGGATTAGTAATTCACCCGGTTTAACACTTGCTAATTTACCAAAATCACGCATATCAACACTACCATCTTCTTTTAATTTGGGTGCTTTAAGGCGGTCTTTTAAGGTTTTAACCATGGCTTTAAATTTACTATCTTGGCCGTCAGTAGGTAAACGTCCTTTAGCGAGTGGTCCGCTAACTACAGAGCCCGGAGGAAGCTCAAATTGCTTTTGTAAAAGCTGCTCTAAAAATGCTTGTTTATAACCTCTAGCAACATGCGCTTTCACTAATTCTTTTTTAGCTTCATCAAAACTGAGTGTTGCGCCACCTTTGGCGAGAGTGAGCGTGCCAGTGGCTAGCATTTTATCATCGCTGATTTCAACGATTAAGGTTGCATCGTGGCGTGTTGCAACGACTAAGATTCGTTCAGGTGTTGCACTACTGAAATAGTTATTTATGGCGTCATGATCGATTTCACACTCGCTGTAAGGCGATTGTTCAATTGCTTCAATGATAAAAGCAGCACTGGTGGGTGCAGATTTACTCGTATCGAGCAATACATTGCCATTATGAGCAAGCTTAAACACAAGTTATCCTTTTCTACTACAAAAGTAAGGTTTAATAAAATAACGTGATTACAGAGTGCTAGAATTTTAGTTTTGAGTCAAGAATTCATCAAAGTGTAGCTATAGAATGGGATAAAAGCTATGAGCGGCGCTCATAGCTTATAGAGGTTAGTTTGTTGAAGGAAGTTCCATAATGCCGTCAATTTCTACTTGTACACCTTTAGGGAGTGCACGAACGCCAATAGCTGCACGCGCAGGGTAAGGCTGTTTAAAATATTGGCTCATAACTTCGTTCACAATGGCAAAGTTTGAAAGATCAGTAAGGTAAATATTAACTTTTACTAGGTCTTGAATAGAACCGCCAGCTTCCTCACAAACCGCACTGATATTTTTAAATACTTGATGTGTTTGCTCACTAAAGTCTTCAGAAATAACGTCCATTGTTTCTGGGACAAGTGGTATTTGCCCTGATAAATAAACAGCTGTACCCACTTTTACTGCTTGGCTATATGTACCAATTGCTGCAGGTGCTTTATCCGTTGATATAAATGCTTTATTCATGATGTTCCTATTTTATTTTTTACGATAGACTTTTTGTACATCGGGCATAACACGTATGCGGCGCATAATATTGGCGACATGAATACGGTTTTTAACTGTGATCCCTAAGTCTATCACGTATAAATTACTTTCTTTTTCATCGGTAGCTATTTCTACAATATTGGCCTGCGTAGTGGCGACCACATTGGTTAATTTAGCCAGCGCACCTTGGTGGTTAATGATTTCTACTCTTAAAGCCGCTATATATTCTTTTTCTGGATTATCATCCCATTTTACGACTAGGTATTTCGAACGATCATTTTCCCAACCACGAATATTTTTACACTCTTGGCGATGAACGGTTAAACCTTTACCTTGGCTAACATGGGCAGTAATAGCGTCTCCAGGTACAGGACGACAACATTTAGAATAATTAACCAACATACCTTCGGTACCAATAATAGTTGCCTTGGCACGCTTTGCGATGTCGTTTAAATCATCATTGTCGTTTTGTAACAAGCGTTTAGCAATCAGCATACTCATTAAGTTACCTGAGCCAATCTCTACTAGCAGTTCTAAGGTAGAGGAAAGCTCATGCTCTTCAAGCACTCGGGTAATATTTTCAGCTGGCAGGTTATCAAATTTGTTTTCCCCTAGCGCTGAGTCAAGTAAGCGACGACCAAGTAATAACGCTTCTTCATGCTGTTGACTTTTAAGGTAGTTGCGTACGCCCAAGCGTGCTTTGCCAGTAACAATAAAGTTAAGCCATGTTGCGTTAGGGTGAGCGCCTGAACTGGTAATAATTTCTATTGTTTGCCCCGTATCAATGGCTTTACTTAAAGGATAAGGCTTGCGGTTCACACGTGCACCGACACAAGTATTACCTACATCAGTATGAACGGCATAAGCAAAATCAACCGCCGTTGCACCCATAGGAAGTTCAATAATCCGACCATCTGGGGTAAAGACATAAATTTCTTCTGGGAATAGCTCTGTTTTTACATTCTCTACAAATTCAAACGAGGAACCTGCACTTTGTTGTAATTCCAATAAGCTTTGCATCCATTGGCGTGCGCGCTGTTGTGCAGTATGACCCGCATTGTCACCCGACTTTTTATACATCCAGTGAGCTGCGACCCCTTTATCAGCCATGTGATCCATATCTAAAGTACGGATTTGAATTTCTACAGGAATACCATGCGGGCCAACTAAAGAAGTATGTAATGATTGGTAACCATTAGTTTTTGGTACAGCAATATAGTCTTTAAAGCGGGTTTCAATTGGCTTATATAAGTTATGAGCTACACCAAGTACGCGATAACAGGTATCCATAGAGTCTACTGCAATACGAAATGCGTAAATATCCATGACTTCGTTAAACAGCAGCTCTTTGTTGAGCATTTTTTTATAAATACTGTATAGATGCTTTTCACGGCCTGATACGGTCGCTTTTATGCCAGATTCTTCAAGGCGAGCTTCAATTTCAGTTTGAATATTTGAAATAACTTCTTTGCGATTACCACGCGCTTTAGCCACTTCCGATTTAAGTGCACGATGACGCATAGGGTACAGTGCTTGAAAACCTAAATCTTCTAGCTCATTTTTTATATCATGAATACCTAAACGATTAGCAATTGGTGCATAAATCTCAAGGGTTTCACGAGCAATACGGCGGCGTTTATCAGGACGAAGTGCGCCTAATGTGCGCATGTTGTGTGTTCTATCAGCTAGCTTGATTAAAATAACCCGAATATCTTGGGTCATTGCCATAATCATTTTTCGATAGTTTTCAGCTTGGAACTCTTTTTTATCTTTGAAGCTCAATTTATCAAGCTTGCTCACACCCTCTACGAGTTCTGCTACTGTTTCACCAAATATTTCAGCTAAATCTTGTTGGCTAAAATCGGTATCTTCAATCACATCATGCATGAGTGCTGCCATGAGCGTTTCATGGTCAAGATGCATGCTTGCTAATATTTGAGTGACTTCAACGGGGTGAGTAATGTAAGGCTCGCCACTTGAACGAGTTTGACCCTCATGAGCCTCTCGGGCTACCACGTAGGCTTTTTGAACTAGCTCAACATCGTCTGCTGGCAAGTATTTTGAGATTTTCTTTTTAAGACCTTCAAAAAGATACATTCACACTCCAATGTTCTCGTGAAGCAAATAAGTTAGGATAAGTTACGAATATACGATGAAAACAAAGGATTGCCAACGGCTATAGTTGAAAAACTATGCCGTTAGCTAAATCAGACCGGGCGGTTGATTATTGGTTGCCACCAACAATGGCAGCAACAGCAGCTAGTTCTGCCGCTTCTTGATGTTGTTGTTCTTCACGGTCAATAACATCCATTGAAGAATTATCAACTAAACCAAGTTCGATTTCACGTAAAGCAACAACTGTCGGCTTATCGTTCTCAGGATCTACTAGTGGATCTTTACCACCAACAGCAATTTGGCGGGCACGACGGGCCGCAACTAAAATTAAGTCAAAACGATTACCAATTGCATCTACTGCATCTTCAACTGTTACGCGAGCCATCTTAGCACTCCAAAATAATTTAAAAGCAAAGGCGTAGTTTACTGCACGCAGCAAGTTTCGCCAATAGCCAGTGGTTAATTTTTATCTATTTTAAGGCATGAACCGAAAATTAATCGTAATTTAGATTACTTGAGCAGCTCATTAATTAAAGTTTGATGACGTGTTGTTTGTGCTTTTAGCGTTAATCGCTGTGCAATTACTATGGTTTCTAAATCGCTTAAAGCAGTATCAAAATCATCATTCACTACAACATAGTCGTATTCGTTGTAATGAGAGGTTTCTGATTGAGCTTGCGCCATTCGACCTGCAATAATTTCAGCAGAGTCTTGGCCGCGATTATTTAAACGTTGCTCTAGTTCTTGTTTTGATGGCGGAAGAATAAAGATAGTTTTTACGTCGTCCATTATTTCTCGAACTTGGCGAGCGCCTTGCCAGTCAATATCTAAAAATACATCAATGCCTGCGGCGAGTTGCTCTTCAATCGCTTGCTTAGAAGTACCATAATAGTTATCAAATACTTGTGCCCATTCAAAAAAATCATCTTTGGCAATCAGCGCTTTAAACTCATCAACTGATACAAAGTGGTAATGTTCTGCATTATTTTCACCAGGGCGCGGTGCGCGAGTGGTGTGCGATACCGATACTTTCATATCAGCATGCTTTTTCAGTAATGCATTTATTAAGCTAGATTTACCCGCCCCAGAAGGTGCCGATAAAATGAATAAGTTTCCGCGAGAGTGTGCCATGATTTTTTACCTAAAATGAACAAGCACAGCCGTTAAAAAGGCCTGCCTTAATTTTACTATTGTACTTTATTTAATGAAGCTTACTCAACTGCTGCATACTTAGAGCAAATAGCCTGTGTCTAAGAGCATAGATACAGAGAGTTTGTAAAGGTGATTTTTACTCTCGCATAATGCAAAGACATGTGTTGCAACTTGCATATCTAAGTGATGTAATTTTTTATTATTATTTAAATTCAATAGGTTAAAGTTTGGAATAAAGTCTGCATTAGTTCAGTTATGTAACTATAGAGGGCTTACGTATGAAATTAACCCATCTCGGAAAAGTTTGCTGTGTATTGTGGCCTTGCACCGTTTTTAGTCAGCCATTTGAGAATTGTCCAAGCCAAGCTTTTTTAATGCAAGATGCTAAAGCACAGTTATACGGTATAGATTTAGTATCGGCTAAGCCTACTGTGTTAGCCGCGACTTTAACGTTTGCTACTGAGGCAAACAATGAAAGCGTAAATGCCATTGGCTTTAATTATAAAGATCAGTATTTGTATGGCTTTAGTCGCCAAGCACCAAAAAGTGTGGTGCAAATAGACAGTAACTACCAAATGGCTCGCTTAAATATCACAGGGCTGCCAGATACTAATTTTTATGTAGGTGACATTCAGGTAACAGGCGATGCAGCAAATCAGCGCGCTTCATATTATGTTTATACTCCTCGGTTTGGCCTTTACGAAATCGATTTAAACTCAGATCTAACCGCTGAAATTACTGCACAGCTTTTACCTAATAGTGCCAACTGGAATTTAGGAATTTATGATTTTGCCTTTCATCCACAAAGTAATTTACTTTATGCAGTTGAATCAAATGGCGATTTGCATGAAATTAACGTTGCTAATAATACCTCTAAATTTATAACTCAGCTCGATATTGGTGATGATACGGGCGCATTTGGTGCCGCTTACTTTGATATTGACGGTCAGTTTTACTTTAGTAATAACAAAAGCGGAAAAATACATAAAGTTAATTTAAGTATTAGCCCCGTAGTTGGCTACACACCAACAGCAAACGTATTTACCTCGGGGCCTAAATCTAGTCAAAATGATGGTGCGCGATGCGCTATTGCAGAAGTTGCAGTTACCGATAGTTCTATTGATTTTGGTGATGCTCCTCGTCCATATAACACGAGTCTTGAGCAAAGTGGCGCTCGACACTTATTTGATCCTAGTAGTACTGGCAGTAATCTTATTTACTTGGGTGAGACGGTCGATGGCGAAAATATCAATACGAATGACGATTTAATCAATAACCCCATAGATGACTCTGATGACGGGGTTAGCTTTGTTACCGCGATTGCTGCAGGACAAGATAGCCAAATCATTGTCAACGCGTCAGCTGATAGCTTTTTATATGCTTGGTTTGACTGGGATCAAAATGGTGGCTTTAGTGAATCCGAACGCATGGTAACTAAGTATCAGCTTAACAAAGGTGATAATAGTATTTTAGTTAGCGTACCGAGTAATGTTAAAGCAGGACAAACATGGGCTCGCTTTCGAGTTACTGATGGTTCTGAGGCATCATTAATTACTGCCACGGGTGGAGTGCTAGGTGGCGAAGTGGAAGATTATCCAATAACTACATTTGCTAGCGCTGTTTACCCTGGTGAAAACGATTGGGTAACGCTTGCCTATGAAGATAAATGGCCGTTTTCAGGCGATTACGACTTTAATGATGTGGTTGTAAATTATCGTACTACGCAGCTAATTGAAGGAAGCAATGTGGTTGGCTATAAAATTGATGGTCAACTTGTTGGGGTGGGTGCAACTTATCATAATGGTTTTGCTGTTAGGCTTACAGAAACTATTAATAACATAACCAATACAATTTTAAGTAGTGAAATAGATGAGCAAAATATTATTTACACTATCAATGGAGAGCCGCAACTAGACTCGCCATTAGAAGCAAACCGTGATCAGGCAATTTTGATTTTTATGCAAGATACTTGGCAACATATTACGAAGCAAGCTGGCTGTGATTACTTTAGAACCGAAAGCAATTGTGACGTAAACAGTAAAGTAACGTTTAGTATGACTATTCCATTAAAAGCAGCTAAAGCGCTAGCGAATGCACCAGGTACGCTACTCGACCCGTTCATTTTTGGTAGCGAAGGATTTTATCATGGTGACTTTTTAGTTGGTAAAAATGCAAGAAGCTGGGAAGTTCATCTAAAAAACCAAGCGCCAACAGAGGCTTTCGATAGTAGTTTATTCGCTGTTAATGGTGCAGATGATGCCACTCAGCAAGCCTCTGAGTTATTTTTTCAAACTGAAAATGGCCTTCCCTGGGCGATTGAAGTCGGTATGCAGTGGCTACATCCACTTGAAGGGGTAGACATCACCAACGCTTATGATCGTTTTGCTAATTTTGCGCAGTCGTCAGGTCAGCAAGCGCCGCAGTGGTTCAACAGTTACAACGCACCGAGTGTGGTTGTTAAAGGAGAACAGTAATGAATAAATTAACCGTTATCTTATGCTCATTATCACTGTTAACAGCCTGCGGGGGCGGAGGCGATGAAAGTGCAGCACCTGCCCCGACTAATGTAGCTCCACCAGTTGCTGATCCAGTAACAGCCGAGCCCCAAGGAATGGCAAACTTAGTTATCAATAATGACTTTAACTTATCAACAAAATTTAATTTAGCTATTGATGTAGCGCTTTCTAGAGGTGATGAAAGAGCGTATCTGAATATTTGTCAGAAAAAATCGAATGCAGAGCGAGCAGATTACAATAATTGCTTATTTAGAGCCCCTTTAACGCAAGGGGCACTCACAACTACCCTTGCGATGAGCAGACAAGATATAGAGCTAGTAGCGGAAATTTGGTTTTACGATACCAGCACCCAACCACTTGCTTTTACTTGGCAGTTTGATGCTCAAACACAAAACCAAATGTTTGAGATTAGATAACATCAGGTTATGTCGAGTTCTGGTTAAGTTTTTTCGGCTTAATTGATAAAACTTAAAGTTAAGATAAAGAATATACTCAGGTATATTCTTTTTTATTGTTAAAAGGGGCGTTCATGTTCAAGGTTATTTCGAGTAGGCGGTGTAATTCAAAAAGAGGTTATAGCATTGCTGTCATTACAGTAATTGCATTTATGCTAATTGTTGCCGCATTTAATCCGTGGCAATTTTATTACGCTGATTTATTAATATCCTTTCGGTTTCCTTTGTTAGCTGCTGCGTTGTTTTTTGCATTGTTACTGCTTGCGCTAAAAAAACTATGGCTAGGGGGAGTGATTGCGATTATTTGTATTATCAATTTAAGTTCACTGGTGCCGCTGCATTCATTAGAAGTCGTTCCCTCGAAGGCTGCGATAACAGTTAAGCAAATTAATCTAAATTACAATAATCCCTATGTAGACATGCATCTAAAAAACTTACAAAACCAGCAATGGGATGTGCTTGTTTTGCAAGAGTTTAGCGATTTAAACCGGCATTTACTCACGCCTTTTTTAAATAAAGCCAGTTTGTTTGGTTATCGCGAAGTCGAAGGGATCCCTTACGGGATTGTGGTTATTTCGCGTTTACCGATTATACACAGACAGCAAGTTAAATTAGATGGCGACCGATTAGGTTATATAAAGCTTAAGCTATTATTAGATAAGCACCCAATTACCGCTTTTATTGCCCACCCACCTTCACCTAGAACCGCTACTCATTGGCATAATCGTAATCGGTTATTATCAGTAATGAACGAGGCGAGTACAAAAGAGATAGATCCTTGGTTTATTGCGGGAGATCTAAATATTGTTCCTTGGTCTGGCTATTTTAATTGGTCTAATGCGCAAAGTTGTTATGCAGCTGCAAATGCATATACCAGCTTTGCACCTACTGCAATAGAGCACACTTTAATGACGGGCTTGCCAATTGACCATTGTATTTTTAATCAAGAGTTTAATTTATCTTCTTTGGAAGTGAGTGAGTTTAAAGGAAGCGATCATAAAATATTAAGTTATACATTAAACTTAAAAAGTTAGATGAAGTATTTATTTTAGGCTAATACACAACAAGTAGCTTAAACGCTACTTGTTGTGTATTAGCAAAGTAATTATGGTGCAGTAGTAAATGTGGTTTTTAAATCATGTAATAAATGGCGTAAATTACGTTTATGCGGGAATAGCGTAAACGCGGCTGTTGTAATTGATAACGCTTTGAACTTTGAGCCTATTTCTCGATAATATTCACCGTAACATTCTAATATACGTGCTTGTGCTTTTATTTGTGCAATCATTCCAGCATCTCTTTTGCAGCGTGAAACAATTTCTTTCATCGCATTGAGCCTGTTTTTACGATTTGCGGTAATAGAGCCCGCTCTCATCAAGTAATCCATGGCTACGCGCGGCGAAAAAGCTACATCACCAATTCTTGCAAGTTTTAACCAGCAATCCCAATCACTTGCGCTGTTTAATATGTTATCAAATCGGCCGATATAATTAATGGCTGAACGTTTAACCATAACCGAAGAGGTACCAATCACATTGGCAAAAATAAGCAAGTCTATTGGCGATTTTAAGTTTTGGTATCCCATATCTTTCTTATCAACAAATTTTGAAAACTCAGGCCAAAAAGAAAAGCAATCAACAATTGGCTCATAATCTTCATTTACATGCATATAGTTAGTAAAGCTTAAAACACATTCGGGGTTTTCTTTCATATAACCTAATTGCTCATACAACTTATCATCACTCCAATAGTCGTCGGCATCTAAGAATGCAATATAGTCCCCTTTAGAAGCTGCAATAGCGCGGTTGCGTACATTAACTACACCGGTATTTTCTTGTTCTAAAATAACCAGCTGTGGAAATGTGTTCTGCGCTTTTCTCAACCAATCAACACTGCCATCGGTTGAGCCATCGTCTACAACGATAATTTCTAGACTGATATTTTTTTGAGCAATAACACTGCTCAGTGCTTTTGCTAAATACTGTTTGCAATTGTAGTTTGGGATAATAACGCTTATTTCTATATTCATGAGCTGCACCCTAGCTTCTATTAATTAACTAGGTAAGTACTACGCAAGTTAAGCGCCAAGTATTTTTATAGCTTTGTGGGGTGTTTTTTGTCTAATGCTTTGCATTTTGCAATATATGTTCGCAAATTGACTTAAATCTTACCACTTTCAGTGCTTTTTAACCGGGCACAGTTCTTGCGAAATAACCATCAGAATCTTTTGGAGTATTTAGCATGAAACATATAGGTATTGTTGTACCAAGCTTCCATATCCCGTCGGAAACCTTTGTGGTGACAGAAATAAATGCACTTGTTAAAGCAGGGCATAAAGTAAGTGTTATTACCTTTGAAAATTTAAATACCAGTGCCAACCTTGATAGCAGTGTAAATGTAATTATTATTAAAAAGTCTTTTGGTGCTGCTGCTAAATTTGCAACCTTGAAACCGTTAGCAGCACTTAATGCTACCAAAATTGCTTTTCGCTTTACCTCAATCTCAGCCATATCGCTTCTAGGGTATGGGTTAAACATCGCAGAAATAATTAAGCGGCACGGTATCTCCCATATACATTGTCACTTTATGCATGCACCGCTGGCATATTCGATTGTTGCTAGCAAAATTGCGGGTATTAGTGTCTCTTCAATCGGCCATGGTCATGATGTGTATGTAAACGATACCGATCTAAAACTTAAACTTTCGTTATGTGATTTCTCGGTTGCTGTGTGTAAAGACATGGCTCAAAAACTAAGTAATTACAAGGTAGGAAAAGTTGAGCTATTGCATTGCGGTGTTGATTTAAGTCTATTTAGCTGCACTCCAAATCGACTTAATGAGTCAGTTAAACTGTTATTTATTGGACGCTTAGTTGAGAAAAAAGGACTGCAATTTCTTTTACCCGCTATAAAAAAATTAAGTAAAAAATACGCCATATGCCTAGACATCGTGGGCGAAGGCCCATTAATGAATGATTTAAAATTTTTGTGTGAAGAACTCGGTCTTGATAAAGATGTTCGCTTTTTGGGGCGTCGTACGCCTCTTTGGTTATCAAAAAATACCAGTAATTACTCGGCACTGGTTGCGCCATTTTGTGTATCTAGTAATGGTGACAGAGACACCGGGCCTGTGGTTCTCAAAGAGGCTATGGCAAGTGGTATTCCTGTGCTAACGACCAAGCTTATGGGGGCAAAAGAAATTGTAAATGATTCTGTTGGCTTTAAATGTGAGCCTTCAAGCATTATTGGTTTAGAGACTATTTTAACTCAATTCTGTGAGCTTAATCCGTATGAACGATATGCCAAAGGTATCAATGCTAAGCGGTTGGTTGCAAATAAATTTAATGCCAGCTCACAAGCTAAAAAGCTGTCATCTTGGGTGCAAAACTCTTAAGGAATGAAGATGAACGGACTGAAGCAAATAGCCTATTTTGGATTATCAACATTATTGCTCAAAGGGCTTGGCTTTGCTTTACTCCCTATCTCAACTCGTCTTTTAAGCCCGTCACAGTTTGGTGAACTTAATTTTTTAGTCTCTATTTCAGCCGTAATGTCTTTGTTGTTATGCCTAGGGTTACCTGAACTGCTTTTTAAACAGCAAATGAAAAGCGTTGTTTGTAAGCAGGCTTTATTTAGGGATGCGTTGATTTTATGTAGTATGTTAAGCACTGCATTTGTAATTACTGTTGTATTGTTTGCTGACCTATTGCTGAATTTATTACCTATCTCTGTTAACCAGATAGATCTGCAACTATTAGCCGTTAACTTGGCATTTTCGTCGGTATTGTCGATTGTATTTTGCTTTTTTCGATATTACGAAATGGCTAAGCAGTTTTGCTATTTAGCTGTTTTACAAGGGGTAGGGCAAACTCTACTCACCATCGTCTTGCTATATCTAGGCTTTGGTGTAACCGGCGTTATGCTATCTGGTGTGGTAGCGAGTTTTATTGTACTTATATTGTCACTGTGGCAAATAGTACGCACGATTAATATTAGTTTTAAATGTATCGCATGGAATATTACGCCTAAGAATACGCTGTTTTTGTTAAGCATTATTATCTCTTCGCTCTTTGTGTACGCTAATAATGGCGCAGAAAACTGGTATATTGCAGCCAGTGTGGGCAAAGAAAAGCTCGCTCAATATTATGTCGCTCTGCAATTTGCAGTCATGACCTCGTTCACATTTGAGCCAATCAGAATGTGGTGGTTTTCACGCCGTTTTGACGAGTTAACCTCAAGCCGCAGTCACTATGTGTTTTTATGTGAATTAAGCCTCGAAATTGCGATTGCCCTTTGCAGCATCATGCTACTTGTAGCCCCGCACTTATTCACTCTCGTTTTACCACAAGGTTATTTACTTAATACGTGGCTATTACCCAGTTTAATACTCATTGTTGTGCTGAGGCACCATAGCGATTTACTTAATATTGGTTGTTATATTCACTATAACGGTTTGTTTGTGACTATTATTAATGCAGTTAGTGCTACAAGCGTATTAATTGCATTAAGTTTTTTAGTGCCAAAATGGGGAATATTAGGTGCGGTTGTATCACTTGCGTTGGCGCAAATTTTAAAAACGCTACTGTTTGTAGCTATTAGTCAAAAGCTAGAGCATTTAGCATTTAAAGTACACAGTCTGCTCCCTAGCTGGCTGTGCTTTATTCTTGTGTTTTCGTTAAGTGTGACGCAAGTGTCTTACTACATTGTAGGACAGGTTGCTGTGTTGATATGTTTGTTTGCGGTGTTATTTAAAAAGTATAAACACCACATCACGGGAATATTGCAACGGCTTTTAGCAAGGAAGGCGCATGGTTAACTGGTATAAAGAGCATTACTTATTAATAAATGGCTTAGTGATAACGGCGCTTATTTTAAGCTTATATTCGTTATTTGGGCCCATAGCTGCTTTTGCTTTATTGTTACTGCCATTTGCTGGCGTATTAGCCGTGCGTATTAGTACTGTGTTTATTATCTTATTTATTTTATTTAGTTATTTTAGGATTCATGAGGCATTTGTATTTTTAATGCCGCTTAAAATCCCTAAACTATTAGCGCTAGCCTCTTTACTGGCCATTTTCTGGCATTTATTTATTTCCAAAACATTAAAACCGCATTGGAGCTCAGCTCATCTTATTTTTGTCATTTGGTTTGTGTGGCTTACCGTGTGTGTGTTTTCGGCTTCAAATCGTGGCGTTGCTATTGAGTATTGGTCTGGAGTGTTGGTTAAAGTTTTTATTATGGTGTTTGTGATCAGCTGGTGGTTAACGCGATTTTCTCACTTTAGTTACGTAAGACTAGGAATTATGATTTCTGGTGTGGCCATTGCGCTGGTGGCACTGAATAACAAAATTAATGGTGTGGGGCTAGTTGAGGGCACCCGAGTCACTATTTCTCGAGAGTATCGTTCACAACTGGGCGATCCTAATGATTTATCTTTAGTGCTGATGTTTCCTGTGTCTTTTTTAGCTGCTGAATTATTTAATACATACAACAATCCATATCGACGATTATTTGCAGGCGTTGGTTTAATTTTGGCTATTTCAGGAGTGATAGCTACGCAAAGCCGAGGCGGCCTATTAGGTATTGCTGCTATTTTGAGTTTCTTTTTATATCAAAAGGTAAAAAATCCAGTGGTTGTGGCTGCATGTGGGGCAGTTGCCATGCTTGCCATGATGGTCTTTGCGGGGATTTCAGATAGGCAAAGTGGTGGTGCTGCTGAAAGTGGAGTTGATGAGTCTGCTATGGGTCGAATATATGCTTGGCAAGCTGCAATAAACATGGCGCTTGCTAACCCGCTAACAGGAGTTGGGGTAAATAACTTCTTCGTAAACTATTACTTTTATAGCCCGCACTGGGATGGCAAGAATCATGCAGTGCATAGTACGTGGTTTCAGGTGCTTGGTGAAACAGGCTTTGTTGGTATATGTATTTTTTTACTGGTTATCGCCAGTATTTATCGCAGCTTGTCTCGAGTATTTTGCATTAATAAGCTTAACTTTAATCCTGAAGTGACAGTGAATGCTAATGCGCTAAAAGCCGGTTTAATTGGTTTTATGGTTGCTGGTACGTTTTTAACTCAAGCTTTTACGTGGCCTTTGTACATCATTTTGTCGCTGACCATTGCCCTAGAAAAGCTGACTATCGATAGTAATAAGGATTCGTCTTATGGTGACCCAACTAAAGTATTGGCTAAAAAATAGTAACAGCCCCTCGGTAAAACGTTTGTTTAAATTTGCAAAATCGTTGCGTAATCCACAGCTGCCAGTTATTCCTCTACTGCACAGTGGGCTTTATCATTTACACCACTTTATAAAGCAGTTTATTCATGAACTGCTGAGAATATTTTATTACACCCCATTATTTAAAAGCCAAATTCAAGGCAGTAAAAAATGCTTATATTTATATTCGGGTATGCCTCAGGTGCTTGGAAAATTAAGGATTGAATGTAAAAACGATGTCAGGATCTCGGGGATCAGCACTTTGTGTGGCCGTATAAGTAATGAGCGTGAGCCTCTATTAAGTATTGGTAATAATGTTGATATTGGCTGGCAAAATGCGTTTTCGGTAGGGCGAAAAATTATACTTGAAGATGATGTAAGACTTGCGGGACGTGTTTTTTTAGCGGGCTTTCCTGGTCACCCAGTTGATTGTGAACGTCGTGCGAACGGCCAAAGTGATGACGAGAGTCAAATTGGTGATATTATTATTAAGCGTGGAGCATGGATTGGGACCGGTGTTACGGTACTTGCTGGAGTAACCATAGGTAAAGGAGCCATTATAGGGGCGGGCAGTGTGGTAACTAAAGATATTCCCGATTTTACTATTGCGGCAGGTAATCCAGCTAGAGTAGTTAAAAATATAGTGGAGTGAACGAATGAAATTTATTGTTTTTGCAGAAGATTGGGGGAGCCACCCTAGTAGTACTCAGCATTTATTTTCAGAGCTTGCAAAAAGACAGCAAGTGAATTGGGTTAATTCTGTGGGAATGCGTAAACCAAGCGTAAAGCTGAACGATGTAAAACGTATTATTAATAAATTTAAGCAGCTATTTCAACGCTCTAATAATAGTAAAATAGCCACGCCTAAAAATATGACGGTATATAAACTGCCTATTTTGCCATGGCATGATAATCGCTTAGTGCGCAGTTATAACCGTTGGGTTTTCTCTCGTCATATTGGTGCTCATAAAACCAGTGAACCTATTGTATATTGGTTAAGTGTGCCAACGGCATGCTATCTGTTTGATAAAAGAGCCACCGACTCGCTAATTTATTATTGTGGTGATGATTTTAGTGCGCTGGCTGGGGTTGATCCTGTGCTGATTGCGCCTTTTGAGCAGCAGCTGATTAAAAATGCAGATCTTATTTATGTGATCAGCGAATTATTAAAAACCAAAATGCCTGCTGAAAAAACTAAATTATTAACACATGGCGTGAGCTTTGATTTATTTACGAGTAATGTCGACAAAGCCGCAGAAATCAGCGCCATTAAAACCCCCATTATTGGCTTTTATGGCAGCATTAATGCCTGGCTAGATATTCCTTTATTAATGGCGTTGGCCGCTGCTAGGCCGCAATATCAATTGGTATTAGTTGGCGATATTACCACTCCCATTTCAGGGTTGTTGCAGTTTAAAAATGTAACGCATATTAGTGCGGTTGAGCATAAACGGTTGGTATCGTTCTCGGCTCATTGGGATGTATCTATTTTACCATTTGTCGATAATGAGCAAATTAGGGCTTGCGACCCGCTTAAATTAAAAGAATATTTAGCGGTAGGCAAACCGATAGTCGCAACCGACTTTGCGGCAGTGAACTATTATCACTCGCAAATATTTATCGCTCAGTCACAGAATAACTTTATTGATAAAATTGATCAGGCGTTGTCACTCAGTCAAGCAAAATTAAGTTTATTGCATGCAGTCCAAAAAAACATAGCGAAAGAGCATAGCTGGCCGGTAAAAGCACTCACTGTGATCAACGATCTACAAATATTAAATCCCTCCGATTAAACCATAACTATAATATTGGCGCGCCCTGTGCAACTACTCCATTAAAGAAGGCTATTTACGCTGTAAATTTTTATTTTGCAAATAGCCGCAAAGTTTCGCATAGCAATATGCAAATCAATGGGTAGCGAATATGTTAGTTAGAGAGCAAATAAAAAGATTACTTTATTTAGCTTTGTACGCTGTTTACACCAGAGCAAAGTTATTTGTTTTGCCGTTGCTGATTGTACCCGTAGTAGTGATTGTATTAGCGGCAACGTCACAAAAACAATATACAAACCACGCCACTATTCTTATAGAAGAATCGGCGCTGCTTAATCCCTATTTAGATGATTTGTCGTTCTCGTTTGATTTATCAAATAGGATGGCAGCTTTGCGCACCTTAGTGATCAGCCGCAAAGTTCTGATTGCCGTGGCAAAAGAAACCAATTTAGTACCAAAGGATGCATCTCCCGCCAAGATAGAAAAAATACATCAAGAGCTTTCACAGGCGCTTTCCTTATCATTGGTAGGAGATGAGCTAGTTAGGGTTAACTTTATTTGGCATGACCAAACCCAAATGAAGGCGGTGCTAGAAAAAGTGGTAGAGAAATTTATAGAAAGTTTATTAGCCCCAACGAAAGCATCACTGGATACCTCGGAGCAATTTTTTTATCAGCAGCTGGTAAGTTTAAGAGAAGAGTTGGAGATTTCTGAGGCTTCATTGGCAAGCTTTAAAGCAAAAAACAGTAATACCTTACCCGCTGTTTTACATAGTAATAGGCAAACCTTCGATAAGTTATTAAGTGATCAACAACAAAAGTCCATTGTGCTCTCAGGCGCTAATGCCAAGCTTGAGGCACTTACTACAAAAATGGGTCAAGCAAACCCGATTCTCGGTCGTATAGAAGAGAAAATAATTACTGCAGAATCAGAGCTCAGTTTTTTAAAAACCCGCTATACCGATAAACACAGCAAAGTGGTTTCAAAAAAGCGCGAACTACTCAGCATTAGAGCGCGGCAACAAGCGTTAATTGAAAGTGGTAAAGGCCTTGATGCCACTAATATTGATCAGCTTTGGCAAATGGCTAATACCTTACCCAGTGGAAATGACAATGAAAGTAATGTGTTGGTGTCACAAATACTCGCTCTAGAAGAAGCTAAAAATAATGTTCTGCAGCATCAGCAAGAATACGACATGTTAGAAAAACAAGTCAATTCAGTAAGTGATCGCTTATTAGTAACCAGTGATATAGAAAAACAACTTAGAAAGCTCGAGCGTGACTACGATGTTAAACAGTCATTATACAAAGACATGTTAGGGCGTTACGAAATGGCAAAAGTGACAGGCAAGCTGGTTAAGTATGAAGGCCCTGACAAAGTTAAAACCATTGAGCGAGCTTATAGTCCCACTCAACCAATTAATACTTCACTCGTGGTGGCAATTATTATGGGTCTTGTTTTAGGCATATTTACCAGTGTCACCTGTGTGTTTGTTGCTACCTTATTCGACAGTCATTTAAAAGATATTCAAACCATTGAAAAACTATCGTCACTAGACGTGGTTACCATTTTACCCATTGTTGGTCACAGCACGTTACATGCTGGGATTAGTCCATCAATGCACTTCCTTAGTGAGGGAAATTAACATGAACGTTTTACATTTAGTTCAACACTTTAAAATAGGTGGGCTGGAAAAAATGGCCGTGACTTTAATGCAAAAAAGTCGATTTGCAGACACCAGTATTATTGTTTCTTTGGAAGGGACTGAACGGGATGCAGTAAATGAATGGCCAGCACTGTCAGCCTTTGAGCAAAAACTTATAAGCTTAAACAAAGCCCCTAAATTTGAACTAAGTGTAATTAAAAAGCTTAGTGAAATAATTAAAAAACATAATATTACAGTGATTCATAGCCATCACATTGGCCCAATGCTTTACGCTAGCCTCACCTGTTTAGTTAACCCGAGTGTTAAACACGTATCGACAATTCATGATGCGTGGTATTTAAAAAATTTTAAACAGCGAGTGATCACAAAGGTATTGAATAAGCTAACTAAAATCCATTGGGTGGCTGATGCAAACGTGGTCGCTAATGAGTTTTATAACGAAACTGCTATTAAAGCTGATAGTACTATTCTTAACGGCATTGATTTTCAGCAGTTTATAGATACAGATGACGCTACTGCACGGATTAAGCTTAACTTACCGCACGACAAAAAACTTATTGGCTGTTCTGCGCGTTTAGAGCCAGGTAAGGGTCATTTAGATTTAATTAAATTACTGCCCGCGCTACCCAAAGAGATTGAACTCGTATTTGCTGGTAATGGCAGTTTACGTTTTTCATTGATGAGTGCTGCAGTGTCACTAGGTGTGGTAGAGCGAGTACATTTTTTAGGAAATGTGCAGCATATGGAATTATTTTATTCTGCCATTAATGTGATGTGCTTGTACTCGCAACGAGAGGGCTTACCTCTATCTATTTTAGAGTCGATGGCATGTGGCAAAGTAATAGTGGCAACTGATGTCGGTGGCATTAGCGAAGTGGTCAGTAATGAGCAGGGTATTTTAGTAAAGCCTAATGATTCTTTTGGCTTAAAACTTGCCCTATTGAAAGCATTGGAAATGAAGCACGGGCAATGCATTCGAGAGTATATTCTCTCAATTGCGGATGCAAACACAATGAGTGAAGCCTATGACCATTTTTATAATGGTTTAGCTTCATAAGGGGATTACAATGACTTTTTTACTGATTACATTGGCGATTTTGATAGTGTTGGTATTGTACCATCATGTTGGTTACTTATTGTTATTAAAGCTTTTTAGTAACGATGAAGCAAACGTAGAATCAAGCGCTACCCCGCCAACCACGCGCTTTGGTATTTTAATGTGCGCCTACAACGAGCAAGAACATATTCGTGAAAAGCTCTATAACCTGGGCTCTATGTTATACAGCACAGAGCAGTATGCTATTCATATTTACCTTGATGGCTGTACAGACAAAACCTATGACGAGGCGATGATTGCTCAATCGCATCTTGCAAAGCAAAATGTAGTGTGCCATTTGCATTTTAATAAGGTCAATAAAGGCAAGTCGTTTGGTGTTAATGAGTTAATAAAACTAACCAAGCCTAATTACGATGTATTGCTGTTCACCGATGTTAGTGCGTTACTGAGCGTTGATGTACTAAATAAAATTGATACTGATTTTAAAGACCCTCAGGTCAATGTGATCACTGGGGTTTATATATTAGATGACTTAGCCACCAAAGAGCAGCAACAGTATTGGCAATATCAAAATAAAGTAAAAAGTATGGAGTCATCATTAGGCGCTGTTATTGGCGTACCTGGTGCCATGTTTGCTATACGCGCCGAATATGCTCAGTTATTAGATGCGAGCACTATAAACGATGATTTTATTTTGTCGATGAAAGCACTTAATAAAGGTGGTAAAGCGCTAGTAAATAGCGAGATCAACATTGTTGAACGTGAATGCGATAAACAAAGCCATGATTACGCAAGAAGAGTAAGGTTAGGTGCTGGCAATTGGCAACAAATTAAAATGCTGTCTGAGCTATTTAATCCAAAATTAGGCTGGGTAAGCTTTAATTATATTTCGCACAAGGTATTACGTGGCATTATGCCCATTATACTGGTACTGATTTATGGATTACTAATTTTTCTGGCGGTTTTTTCTAACGTGTTTTTAGCCAAAGTAGCCTGTATTACATTAGCCGTTGTACATGGACTGGGTGCATTAAAACAGCTTTTGAGCATAAAGACTAAATGGCCGGTGATCGACAGTATTAACTATATTGTAGCGGCATACTTGTGTGCTTTTTGGGGGATTATTAAATTTGAACGCGGTGAATATAGTGAGCATTGGCAGCGCGTTCACCAAACTAAGCAGTCTAATAATCTTGTGATTAGAGCAGTAAAGCGCGGCATTGATATTTTAGGCTCCACTATTGGCCTAATTATTCTGTCTCCTGTAATGCTCATGGTTGCATTGGTGATTAAGTTCAGCTCTAAAGGACCAGTGTTGTTTAAACAGTTACGAGTAGGGCAGAGTGATGATGACTTTGTGGCACTTTTTAACGTATTAAAATTTCGCTCTATGGTGGTTGATGCTGAGGTTAAAAGTGGAGCGGTGTGGGCAAGTAAAGATGATCCGCGTATTACCTCGGTAGGGCGGTTTATTCGCAAAGCAAGATTAGATGAATTACCACAATTATGGAATGTACTCATAGGCGATATGTCGCTGATAGGGCCACGTCCTGAACGACCTGTTTTTTATTCAAAACTTGAAAAAGATATTCCGTATTTTTGTCAGCGTACCTATGGCATAAAACCAGGCATATCTGGGTTAGCACAAGTGATGAATGGTTATGATGAAACTATTGATGATGCACGCAATAAAATTGGCTGGGATTACGCCTATATGTTGAGCACCTCATCAGCTCGTAGCTGGTGTTATATGGAATTGACTATTTTATTTAAAACATTGGTTGTTATTTTTACTGGTAAAGGCCAATAACCCGCTTCGCATAATGCAATTGCATACCCAAAAAGCAATTGCATTATGCACTTCTATTTCAAAAATCAATTAACAAACCATTAAAGTTAATATATTTCAGTGGTTTAAGTTTGGCATTCTTCTTGTAACTGTCTATTTGAGTTCATACTTTTAATAGGTAATTAAAATGAAAAATGTAGCCAACAAAACCGATCAAACAGTTATTACCATTCCTGATGACTTTTCAGGCTTTGCTGTCGATGAGCTAAAAGATCAGTTTGAGCTGCTCGTTGAGCAAGACTCGAATTTTGTTGTTTTAGACTTTTCTAAAACCGAATTTATCGACTCTTCAGGAATTGGTGCTATTGTTTTTCTATATAAAAGAATTGAAAAACATAGTAATAAGCTATCTTTACTTAATGTCACAGGACAACCGTTTAAGTTAATGAATTTATTAAGAGTGGATAAAACCATTCCATTTATTGACGCTGTGTAGAGGTTACCAGGGAGAGTTTTATGAAGGCGCGCATAGCAATTATCATTTTCATATTTTTAGGTGGGTGTGCTTCTTGGCCGGATGAAGGACAAGGAGGTATGGCCGAAAAATACCAAAACTATCCATTAGATGATCAGCAGCTTGATGAAACATTTAATCAACCTGAGGGTATTGTTCGCAGTGAGTTTGAGCACTTAGAACTTAAGCTTGAATTATTAAAGTCGCAAGATATTAATGCCTGTATGCCAGCGCAGTTATTAAAAGCTCAAATTTATGAAAATCGTATCCGACGTTTAATTGCAGCCCAAATGTGGGAAGACGCGGAGCACGACTTATTAATTCATTATCATGGCCTTAATCAATTAGCTAATCACTTTGATACCGTTAGAAAGTTGACTAATTGCGCTGCATCGACTGATGAACAACCCGCTTTAGTTAATGTAAAAGAGCAAATAGCGGAGTTGTTAAATAGTGATAACCAATTTGCATTCAATGCCTTTGAAATAACCCCTAAATATGCCGTACGGGTTGCTCAAGCAGCCGATTTAATTAAACAATTAGAAAGTATTAGTATTTTGCTTATCGGGCATACTGACTCTGTAGGCAGTAAAAATAGTAATTATGAGCTGGCTTTAAAGCGCGCTGAAACTGTTAAGCATTGGCTGGGTGTTTATGGCGTGCCTACCTATAACATTACCACTTTAACCCAAGGCAGTTTAAAACCATTTAGTGAGTCGGAGCAAAGTGAGCAAAAACGCCATTCAGACCGCCGAGTTGAGGCTATTATATTAGATGCTAACGCGCAAAGTGAAAATAGCAAACAAGTAAAGTCACTAATGAATTGGACTAAAATTATTGAAAAGAAAAAGGAGTAATGTATGAGATTTATTTTTACTGTCTTCGTTTTTTTCTTTTTAATAACGAACTCTACGTTTGCAGCGCAAGCCGATGAATCCATAGTACAAGCAGGTAATAAGCTGTTTTTATATGTGCCAGGGGAACTTGAATTTGAAACAACTTTTGAGGTCGACAAAAAAGGTCAAATTAATATACCTGAGGTGGGGCAGTTTCAGGTAGGTAATAAAACGGTTGCGCAAATAGAGGCAGAACTTAAACCTATTCTTGCAGAGTTGTTTGTTGCAATAGATGACTTTTATGTGGAGCTGAGAAGCAGAGATATATTTATTAATGTTTTAGGGTATGTGATCACACCCTCACAGGTGAGTATTCCCGATGATGGTAATATTCAAATGGTGATAGCTAAAGCAAATGGCCTAAGACCTGGCGCACAGCTCGATCGCTTACAAATAAGGCGCAAAGATGAAGTAATTGAATTTAATTACAAAGCATATTTAGACTCAGGCGACATAAATTTATTACCAAAGCTTAAAAGTGAAGATACTGTGTTTGTGCCTGTTTCTCCACTCCTTGGTAACGTACAAATTGATTTTGATGCACAAACGCTTAGTGCTACAGGGGATGCAAGCGACAACAGTGCCATTACTATGCTTGGCGAAGTGCATAACCCTGGTAGTTTTTCGTTTAAAGAAAATATGACGCTTCTAGATGCGCTGATGCGTGCGGAAGGGGTTACTCGCTATGCGGATGTAACTAAAATTAGAGTGATTGTTGATAAAGCTCCTGTTATTTTTGATTTAAAAGCATATTTAGATAAACCTACCGATAGTAACATGCCGCTACTAAAAGCGGGATCAACCATATATGTGCCGATTATGGTGGATGATGTAAATACCACATCACGCACGGTTTATATTATGGGTGAGGTACAAAAGCCCGGTGCCTATGAGGCTGCCGACAGTACTAACTTTTTAGACATTTTAGCAAATGCAGGGGGCCCAACGCGCTTTGCAGAAACACGGCAAATAAAAATATTAACCCCTGCCGGAGAGAGCATACTTTTTGATTTACAGGGTTATAGTGAGGGATTAACCACCGCTAAAGTGCCCGATTTAAACCCCGGTGATGTAATATTTGTTCCTGAAAAAACAGATGTTAACGAAAAAAGCTGGTTAAAAATTCCGACAAAACGAGCGATTAAAATTATAGGCGCTATTCAATCTCCTGGTCGTTATGAGTGGAGTGATGAAATGGACTTTACTGATTTGTTAGCGCATGCTGGTGGCCCTACTAAAGGGGCTAACGTGAACGATATTAAAATTTTGCGAAATGGCGATGTCACCCAGCGATTTGATCTTGAAAAGTACACCATTACTAACGGTGAAATTGCGCTGCCGAGTTTAATTGCTGGCGATACTATTATTGTTGAAGAGTTACCAGTAGACCCCGGAGACAATAAATCGCAATGGATACGTCAAGAATCGAGCAAGTCTATTTATATCATGGGGCAAGTAGGTTCCCCTGGGCGCTATGCGTTCAATGACAATATGCATTTTATTGATATTTTGGCAGCAGCAGATGGTCCTAATGGTAGTGCGGATATTCGTAATATTAGAGTTACGCACCGTAATGGTAATCGCGCTCGAGTGAGCAAACTTGATTTAGCGATGTATTTTGAAACTGGTGATGAAACGTTATTTCCTCATGTGTCACCCGGCGACACAATATTTATTCCAGAAAAAGACAAAGATTGGTTACGTACCCCTAAAGAGCGAGTTGTTCGTATTATGGGAGCAGTGCAAAAGCCAGGTCGATATAACTTTGATGATACGATGTCTATTTTAGATGTGCTTGCTGAAGCTGGAGGGCCGTCAAGTTCAGCTCTCATTGACAAAATAGTGGTTGTGAACCATTCATGCTGTAAAGAACAATCTCGCGTGTTTAATCTTGAGGAATTTATAAAGTCTCCAAACTCGGCCAATATTCCGGTACTTAGAGCCGGGGATACGTTATATGTGCCCGATAAAGGTCAAGACCTAATTAGTCAATTTAAAGATAACTTCCTCGACTTTATAACCATAATTGCCTTGGTGATAAGCTTATGAACTTGATACCTGGGCAGTACCATGAACTAGAAACCATCTGTAACACCTTGATTGATGATGAAGCACGGTGCGTGACGTTTATTTCTTTGTACGGTGGCGAAGGTTCATCCACAGCCTGTATTAGTGTTGCTCAACGTTTAAAAAGTCAAAATAAGTCAGTACTCGTTATCGACCTTAACCCTATTAGTTCGTTTCGTTTAGACAAACAGCTGCCTACATTGACTAAGTTGTGGCGTTTTGATGATATTTCCTGTCAGCTCAGTGTTATGCCTTATCAAGGTATTGAAGTACTTACAATTCACAATTTAGAGTCAATTGATTCAGCAAAAAACAAACATGTTTTAAATGAAGCGGTACTGCGTTTAAAGCAAGAATATGATTATGTGTTGCTGGATATGTCGCCAGCATTAAAGTTAAATCGTAATAATGTACCACTGCATTCTTTAAGCTTATGTAGCGAGCTGACCTTGGTTACTATTGCGCTAGGTATTAATAATGAAGAGTCGTTATGTCAAGGCGTTGCAGAACTTAAGCAAGCGGGTCATAGCAATATAAAGTTACTGGTAAGTCAACATAGCTTTGCTCCTTTAGGGGAGCGCATGCTACTGCTCTTCCAACGACATTCTTCAAAATGGCCAAGGTTGTGCGCTTTTTTAACCAGCAAAATAAACAAGCAAAAGTGGTTGTTTAAACATTACTGAGACTTTTATGGATATATTATTTGAGCGGCGTTTTGAATTATTATGGCCGACCTTAACTGAAATACGCCAAGTACTTAAGCATGTACTGGGCGCTTTATCGGTGACCAGAGATGAAGCGGATGCAGCAGGCTTAGTTGCAACCGAATACCTAACTAACTTAATTCGCCATAATGAGGGCGATGAGCAGCTTATAATGTTGCGTATTAACCAAATAAATCATGATACTTACCAATTAACTTTTATAGATGAACTTAAGCCTTATAATTTATTTAAACAAAACAACTCATCATGGACATTAGCATCGGATGAGTTGGTAGAAGGTGGGATGGGGGTCGAGCTTATTCGCCATTACTTTGCTGATGCTACCTATGACACGCGAGCAGGTAAAAACTATTTTTCTTTTCCTTTAACTAACATTGATAAGCGACCGAGTATTATTTATGTCGACGATGACATCACTCAGTTGGCATTAATGAGCGCCTACCTAAAAGATAAATTTAATGTCATCACCTGCGAAAACATAGAGGCTGGTTGGCAAGCTATTTTAACCTCTGATGCTAGTATATTGTTACTTGATCATAAACTTAAACAAGGAACGTGTGAGCCATTACTGGAAAAGCTTAATAAATCGAATTTAAAATCTCAGTTATCGGTGGTGATGTTAACTGGGGATGATAGCGAAGAAGTGATCAGTAAAATTAATCGATTAGGGGTTGATGATTACTTAATAAAACCAGTTAAAAAAAATAAGTTATTACAAAGCATAGAGCGAGTAACTCATCGATTTGCATACTTGTCCTATCAAAGTACATTCGGATTAACACCTTCTAAAGTGCTTTTAGGGCATGGTAAAACAGCGCATATTTTTGGCTCTATTAGTGTGGGTAATGGCGGTGACTTTTTTATGCCAATTAATGATGAAGGTACTGCTTTTATACTCGGTGATATGATGGGCCATGGCTTACAAGCGCTCAAAGAAAGCTTTGCTATAAAAGGTTTTATAAGTGGCTTTTTAGCGACCGGGTTAGCGTATCAAGAAATGCTCGTTGCGCTGAATAATGCGCTTTATAAACAGCAATTATGTAAATCAAGCTTAGTCACTTTAATGATTTGTTTTTTAGAAAATAATAAGTTGTATTGGCTCAATGCAGGCCATCCCGCACCGGTTATTATCAGTAAAAATGGTGAGCTATCTCAGCTAAATGGTACCGGACCATTGCTTGGGCTGTCTAATGATCATCAATATACTTTATATGAAGCCAAGCTCGATAATGTTGAACACATTATACTTTACACTGATGGTTGGACGGATAACCGCTTTACCGATAAAGACGAAATGACTGAATTAAAAAAAATCATCCCTATGCAAAGCTCCTCAGCAGAGGATTTTGCACACTCGTTATGGAAAAATTCACAGGTTGCGCTTTCTAAAGAAGTGGATGATGCCTCATTAATAATCATCAATTGAATTTGATTTAATTAACTATGTATAGTTAACTTAATATCCATAAGTTAATATTTTTTCTCTAAATAATTCTTAGCGAGTCGCTAAAAGGAATGGGATTATGCCACCAACAATACTGATTGTAGAAGACACCCAGTCTCTTGCTATGATGTATCAGTCTTATCTTTTACCGACAGGTGTAAACACACTGGTGGCAAATGATGGGGCAACCGCTCTTGATATTATTAATAAAATAAAACCCGACCTGATAGTGCTTGATGTCATGTTACCCGACATGAACGGGCTAGATATTCTAGCTCAGCTAGAACCTGATAACTTTCCGCAAGTTGTTGTATTAACTGGGCATGCTACCAAAGAAATGGCGATTCAAGCGATTAAGTTAGGCGCTAGTGATTTTTTAGAAAAGCCTGTAGAGGCAGAACGTTTTCGTATAACTATTAACAACACTCTCAAAATAAAAGATTTAAAACAAACGGTTACCAAGTATAAAAATATTTATGAAAATGGCCGTTACTTTGACTTGATTGGTAGCTCCAAGCAAATGCAATCGGTGTATCAAGTTATTAGCTCTGCTGCAGCGAGTAAAGCTACAGTCTTTATTACCGGTGAAAGTGGTACTGGCAAAGAGCTATGTGCACGGGCAGTTCATCAAGCCTCTAATCGTGCCGACAAGCCCTTTGTTGCACTTAATTGTGCTGCTATCCCCAAAGATTTGATTGAAAGTGAAATATTTGGCCATTTAAAAGGTGCCTTTACTGGAGCAATTGCAAACCGATTGGGTGCTGCAGGGCAGGCGGATGGGGGGACATTGTTTTTAGATGAGTTATGTGAAATGGATATTAATTTACAAAGTAAATTACTTCGTTTTATTCAAACAGGTACTTATCAACAAGTCGGTAGCGAAAAACAAGTTAAGGTTGATGTGAGATTTGTTTGTGCAACCAATAGAAACCCGCTTGCTGAGGTTGAGGCAGGTCGATTTAGAGAAGATTTATATTACAGGCTGCATGTTATTCCTATTGAGCTGCCACCACTTAGAGAGCGCGGCAGAGATATTATCGAAATAGCGCAAGCGCTATTTATTAAAATAGCCAAGGAAGAGCAACATCCTTATAAAGGGGTAACCGATGATGTGAAGCACTTTTTAGCACAATACGATTGGCCTGGTAATGTTAGGCAGCTGGAAAATGTGATCCGTAATATTTTAGTGCTTAACCCACAAGAGTGGATTGATGTATCTATGCTACCTGCATTGCCACAAAGCCCGCAAAAAGAGTCAGGTAACGAGGGGCTGGTTAAAGAGCAACATACATCGTTACCAGTTCAAGAGTTTGAAGAGTTACCGCAGGTTGAAAGTGAGGTTAAGGCTTTATGGATCGCCGAAAAAGAATATATAGAGCGGGTCATAAAAATATGCGCAACTAATATTCCCAAAGCTGCCGCTCTTTTAGATGTAAGCCCTTCAACCCTGTACCGAAAAATTAAAGGGTGGGAAGAAAATTTATAATATTGTTTTTGCTGCATAAGCACTTTGCAGCAAGTTAAATTGTTTTTTACCTGAAAAACGCTCCTTAAGCATAGTGTATGCTGAGTGTGCCATTTCACTTTTTTGCATTGTAGATAAGGCAAGTAATGCTTCTATCGATTGTTGGCACTCTAGTGTATTTGCTGATTTCATTAAAAAGCCATTAACCCCATTGTTTATAATGCTAGGAATAGCACCCACAGGGCTGCTAATAACTATTTTATAATGCGCCATACTTTCTAAAAGCGTCATAGGAAGCCCTTCTTCTCTTGAGCAAATAAGTAGGGCATCTAAATGTTGCCAAATATCATCTCGGGGTGTTAAACCATGGTAATTAAGGTTGTTTAGCTGTGGAATACGATCACGCATTGGGCCATCACCAAAAAGGTGAAACTGCACCTGCTTATTAGTCTGCATACTTTCAGCTAACTCATAAAATATATCAGGGCCTTTTTCATAAGATAAGCGCCCAACAAACCCGATTCTAAGTAACGGTTGTGCAAAATCAGTGCTGGGAGGTTCGGTTATTGCGATGAAGTTTTCCAGTATTTGGGCGTTTTTTATTGTTTTACTAATTTTTTCAGATACCGCAAAGTTGGTTGATAATCGACTAAGCCATAAATCGAATTTATTATACAGCCACATTTTTCCTGTACCAGCCTCTCCTGCATGGTAAGTGCTAACACAATGCTTATTTGTGATTTTACAAACTAAACGCCCTAAAATACCGGCTTTGTATCCATGGGTGTGAATAACTGTATTGCGATCGTAACTGTGAAACCGCTTGATTAAACCAATGAGTGTACCTTGCAGAAAATTATACGGTATGCTTTGCTTATCAAGTAACTCGTAAAACTCATTATTCCCATGATTTTTATAAAATAAAATTGAACAACTAACCTGATTTTTGTGAAGCAGCTTGTATAACTCTATAATATGAGTTTCAATACCACCAATCATTGAAGAGTCTACAAACAATATAATCTGATTATTCACAATGAGCTCCAAAAGAAAATTATGATAGATACATCTGTAATAGAACAACTAAAGTATGATGTTGGTGATAGTATGGCCATTGAACTGATAAACGTTTTTGTTGATGAGTCTAAAAAGTTAGTGGCGCAAATGCTTTCCTCAACCGATGCCGCAGAAATTGAACTGTGCGCTCATAGCTTAAAAAGTAGCGGTTATAGTTTTGGTGCAACAAGATTAGCGCAAACGTGCCAGCTTATTGAGCAGCAAGTTAAGGTCAATGGCTTAGACACCGAGGTTGTAACCCTCTTAAAGTTAGCTGATGCACAAAGTAAAAAAACCTTCGAACATATGAGAGAACTTACCCAAAATCATTAAGCGTGTTTTTCAGTATTAAAAGAGCTTTTTAATAACTCTGAAAATACATTTTTTAGTTCATTAATATTATGTAAATGCTTGCCTGTTTCCTCACACTTCTCTCCCTGTTGTAAAATTTCAATAATGGCAGAAGGAGAAATACTTAAATCGTATACTTTAGTGCCGAGCTTCTTTTGTAACCAGTCAATGCCGGCAATTTTTGTATGTTGCATCACGCTGCTTTCTTTCGCTGTGTTTTCAATAAATACTCTACACGCAGAGGTTTTATTTATTGCTTCAGTGATTTCTGTAATTAAAAAAGCAGGCATTACGCTAGTAATAATACTACCTGGGCCAATGATTATTAAATCGGCATCTAAAATAGCCTCAATAGTACCTGTTGCTGGCGGTACTGCTTTTGATAAGTAAACGGTGCTTGGTAGCTCGTTTAAGGCATCAATCGCGCATTCACCAAATATTTTCTCACCATTGTTTAGCTCAGCTACTAAATCTGTGGGTAAATCAGACATAGGCAACACAGTCTCTTTGTTACCAAGCAAATGGTTAAAAGCAGCAATAGCTTCAGTGGGAGACTGTGTTTGCTGGATTAAACCCAACAGTGTTAAATTTCCTAAGCAATGACCCGCCATATCACCATGAGTAAACCTATGTTCATACATAGCCTGGGCTTGGGTACCTTCACCGGCAAGTTGAACACAGCAGCGCCTTATATCACCTAAAGCGATACAATTTTGCTCCTCTCTAATGCGTCCAGTGCTACCACCATTATCAGTAGTCGCTACAATCGCTGTTAGGTGGCTACATAAGGGTTTTATCGCACTTAATACTTGCGCTAATCCGTGACCCCCACCAATACACACTATCTTCATAGCTATGCCTTAATGTATTTATTTATATTAATAAAGCAGAAATCATTCCATCGTGCCAAAAAAATAACTCAATGATTTATATTAAATTTTGTTCTATATTTATTAGTCATAACATCGATTTTGGTTTTTTTTGCAAAACGCGATGCATTTTAGCTGAGGGAATGGGTATGCAACGTAATGAATTAATGACTCTTACGGAACTACAGAAGCAGTTAGCGTTATTGCACCAGTGTGATGATGAAATTGATATTTTAGCCACTATGTCAGCTTTACTACAGCCATTGCTTCAATACCAAGACTGCATAGTTTTAAAGAAAACACATCATCATTTTTTAACTATCGGCACAACTAATATCGATTTTTATGAGAAAACATGGCCACCATGTGCTGCATTTATTCAGGCTCTAAAAAAAGGTTACTCATATAGTTGCAATCCCTTGCCAGAACAATTATTTGCTTTATCAGAAGAGGTGAATAACCAGAATAAAAAGACAGCGTTGTTAATCGGGATTGATACGGGTAAAGAGCAGTGCTTATTTATTTTCACCCATGTGATCAATAATATTAACCATAATATTTTGGCTTCACACTCAATAATTTTGTTTCTTCAGCAAGTATTTCACGCTTTTCTTCAATTAAATAAGTTACATGCGCAAACCCATCAATCTGTTTTACTACTTGATAAATTTTCTCAGCTTTCTACTTTATTTAAAGAGTTAGCCAGTGAGTGGTTTTGGCGAACCGAGCCAGATATGACCTTTACCAGCGTTAACAATTTAGAAAGAGAAGATAATACCTATGCGCAAATATTTATTAATAAAACCATTGAGTATTTGCGTACTAAAAATGAGCAAAAAAACACGCTGAAATGGCAAGCTTTTGCTGCGCTAGTCGCTGAGCATGAGGATTTTAATGGTTTTGAATTTGAGGTTAAGGCCCCGATACCTTTGTGGGTATCGCTCAATGGTAAGTCGCAATTTGACGAAAACGGAAATTTCATTGGCTATTTAGGTATTGCCAAAGATATCACAGTCTCAAAAGAGCGAGAGACTGCACTTGAAAATGAAAAGCTTAAAGCTGAGGAAGCCAGTAAAACAAAAACAAAATTTTTAACCATCATGTCGCATGAAATAAGGACTCCCATGAATGCGATTATGGGGATGATAGAGTTATTAATAGATACCGATTTAACTCAAGAGCAACGTCAATGGTTGAATTATGCAAACTCTAGTGCTGATATTCTTTATGGATTAATTACCGACGTATTAGATTTTTCAAAAATTGAATCAGGGACTGTATTAATCGCCAATAAACCGCTAAATGTAAAACTGCTTATTGAGAATATCGTTGGGCAATTGCATATTATTGAAGACAGTGAAGATATTATTTTTTCAGTTTCGATTAATGACGATATCCCTACCTATATTATGGGTGATGAATTTAGGCTGGGGCAGATACTATTTAATCTCATTGGCAACGCATTCAAGTTTACTCACTCAGGACATATTGCATTATGTGTAAATATTGTAGATGACAAACTAAAATTTACTATCGAAGATTCAGGGGTAGGCATTGCAAAGAAAGATCTAAGCTTTATATTTCAGCCGTTTCGACAAGTTAACGAAGGTATAAACAGAAAAAATGAAGGAGTAGGGTTAGGCCTCAGTATTTCAAAAAATCTAATTGAACTTATGGGCGGCTCTATTAATGTTGAAACGCAGTTAGGGCTAGGTAGTACGTTTACTATTTTACTGCCATTTAAAGAAGCGATTATTGATGAAATTAAACCCGATCTTTCATCAAAACAGCCTGTATTATCAGTTCTGGTTGCTGAAGATAATAAAACCAATCAAGTGCTTATTAAGGCGTTTTTACAAAAGCTAAATCACAAAGTCACGATTGCAAATGATGGAGTGGAAGCAATTGAGTTTATGAAACTCAAACATTTTGATTTAATTTTAATGGACATCATGATGCCGACTATGGATGGACTAAGCGCCACGCAGCATATTCGTCATGAGCTGTTAAGTGATATTCCTATTTTTGCACTAACCGCAAATGCTTCAACCGATGACAAGGCATCATGTTTTAAAGTAGGTGTTAATAAAGTGCTTACCAAGCCTATTAAGTTTGAAACCTTAAAAGCGTCTTTAAGTACGCTTTTATAGCCGGTAATAAAAAAGGCCATAATTAGGAATAATCATGGCCTTTTCTAACGTTATAGTTTGTTATTCAATATTCTGAATCTGCTCACGCATTTGCTCTATCAATACTTTTAGCTCAACTGCAGCATTGGTGATGTCGCTGTTGATTGATTTAGAAGCTAGGGTATTTGCTTCACGGTTAAACTCTTGCATCATAAAATCTAAACGACGACCACAAGCACCACCTTTACTCAAAATTTTACGTGTTTCTTTAACGTGCGATTTTAAACGATCAAGTTCTTCTGCTACATCTTGCTTTTGTGCAAGATAAATCAGTTCTTGTTCAAGACGTGACTCATCAATATTTGTTGTTAAATCTTCAAGTTTTTGTACTAACTTTTCACGTTGCCATTTAGTAATTTCTGGCATGTGGGCTTCAACAATATCAACTTGCTCTAAAATGGCGGTTAATCGTGTAGTTATCATTTCTTCAAGGTTTGCACCTTCATCACCACGTGCCGATTTAAAGTCTTCAATTACTTGGTCAAGCCCAGTAATGAGCGCTGTATTTACACTATCCATATCAATTTCTTGCGCTTCCATCACGCCAGGCCAACGCAAAATGTCAACAGGATTAATATCACCATTGCTTTGTTGTTGTACCCACTTAGCACTATTAATTAGCTGCTCAGCAAGAGATTGATTAATTGATAATTCACCAACATGTGCAGGGTTTGCTACAAATTTTAAGAAAACTTCGACCTTACCACGCTGTAAGTGCTTACGCAGACGCTCGCGTATAACGGGCTCCATGCCACGAAATTGCTCTGGTGCACGAATAAAGGTTTCAAGATAACGTTGGTTCACTGAGCGAACTTCCCACGTGCCAGTGCCCCATTCGCCTTTTATTTCGCGACGCGCATAAGCTGTCATACTGTGGATCATGGATGTTTTCCTACATTTTTAAATACAATATTACGATTATTATACCGTAACACTGGCCAAGCTCTAAAGAAAATTTAACACTGCTGAGTGTTTTTTAAACACACTTTAATATAAATCAACATGGCATCTGTATTCACATCAACATATAATGTGGCAAATTCAGAATTAAGGGGATCGTCAATGCGTCCAAGCGAAAGAACACCTAATCAAATTAGACCGGTTACGTTTACACGTAACTACACTCTGCATGCTGAAGGTTCAGTATTGGTAGAGTTTGGTAACACTAAGGTACTTTGTACTGCGACAGTTGAGGCTGGCGTACCACGCTTTATGAAAGGCCAAGGTAAAGGTTGGGTAAACGCAGAATATGGCATGTTACCGCGCGCAACACACACACGTAATAGTCGTGAAGCAACGCGAGGTAAACAAGGCGGTCGTACAATGGAAATACAGCGTCTGATTGCTCGCTCTTTACGTGCAGCAATAGACCTAAAAGCACTCGGTGAAAACACAATTACTATTGATTGTGATGTAATTCAAGCTGATGGTGGTACACGTACAGCGTCTATCAGCGGTGCATGCGTTGCGCTAGTTGATGCACTAACGTATATGCGTGCAAAAGGGATGATTAACTCAAACCCACTTAAACATATGATCGCTGCTATTTCTGTTGGTATATATAAAGGCCAAGCGATTAGCGATTTAGAATACCTAGAAGATTCTGACGCTGAAACTGACATGAATGTAATTTTAACTGAAACCGGTAAAATTATTGAGGTACAAGGAACCGCTGAGGGTGAACCTTTCTCGTTTGACGAACTTGATGAGCTACTTACACTCGCTAAGCATTCAATTCGTGAAATTATTGATGTACAAAAGCAAGCACTAGCATAAATAGGTAACTGGCAATGAAAGAATATCAAAAAAAGTTTATTGAGTTTGCTTTAGAAAAGCAGGTATTAAAGTTTGGCGAGTTTACTTTAAAGTCTGGCCGTACTAGCCCTTACTTCTTTAATGCGGGCTTGTTTAATACAGGTCGTGACTTAGCGCGCTTAGGTCGCTTTTATGCAGCGGCACTTGAAGATGCAGCAATTGAATATGATGTACTATTTGGTCCTGCATATAAAGGTATTCCAATTGCAACAACAACCGCAGTTGCGTTAGCTGATCATTATAATAAAGATGTACCTTATTGTTTTAACCGTAAAGAGAAAAAAGCACACGGTGAAGGTGGTAGCTTAGTTGGATCTGAGCTTAAAGGTAAGATCATGTTAGTTGATGATGTGATCACCGCCGGTACAGCTATTCGCGAGTCAATGGAAATTATTGCGGATAATGGCGCAGATTTAAGTGGTGTTTTAATTGCACTTGATCGTCAAGAAAAAGGTAAAGCAGAGCTTTCTGCTATACAAGAAGTAGAACGTGACTTTAATACTCAAGTTACTTCAATCGTTAAATTGGCTGATTTAATTAGTTACCTAGAGCTCCAAGGAACTATGGATGAGCATTTAGCCGCGGTAAAAGCTTACCGGGACCAATACGGTGTAGCATAAATAGTAGCCTCGCAAATGCGGGGCTTTATTTTGCCTAAAATAGAGCAACAGTAACTCCTACTTATATTAAGGCTTTGCTAATACATTTAAATAAAAGGCACCTTCAGGTTGGCACTATTAATAGCCGTGATTTTATTAATACTGTGGTATCACTCTTATCTACTTCAATTCTCTGTAGTAACATTAACAGTATGCTAGCTGCAGCGTATTATTTTGCGAGCTTTGTCATATATAGGATCGATTCGGGTAGATTATTGCTAGTGATCATTATGATCATCTTAGTTGCGAGTGTTTTAATAGAGCTTATTCAAGTAGATATAACAGTTAAAAGCTTAAGTTACGTGTTTATTGTTAATAAATTGATAGTTATGTTGTGTTTTTAGCACCTATCGTTCAAATATTCAACGAACAGTCATTTATTTCAAGTTTTCTGCAAAAAAGGGTTGATCTGTTTTCGGATCTCCCTATAATGCGACCCCACTGAGACGGCAGAGCGCAACGCATAGCGAGGCACGAGCTACT
>NZ_LKGQ01000030.1:0-40281 GCF_001401785.1 Pseudoalteromonas sp. P1-16-1b
AGAGCCTATGTGGTGTGGTTATTCCCCATAAATAGGCGATAACGCAGCATCAATGCCAAACAGGCGCTGCCCGAAGGGTTCTGCCTAGGAGCGATTTACCCTTTGTTGCCTACATGGATGTAGGTAAGGGGCGTGAGCAGGACGCGGAAGCTTTGCTCGGTTTTTACTTAGCCCACTAGGTTACAAAACTCGCGCCGCGATTAAACCGCTCCTAGTTTGAACAATTTTAATCCGCAAAGGTCAACAGACCCTAAAGCAGACCTGTGAACTCAACAATTAATTTCACACACAACAAAACTTTACGAATGAGGAAGTTTATTCGATCCGAGCTTGTCTATTAATATCGTAATAGTACAGCGACTGTGATAGCTTAAATGTAATTAATATTAATGAGTTATCGGTATGAGCATGATTCCTAGTATAAAAATTTTAACGAACTCTAGCCTGCTTTTTGATGTTTCTCACTACAGCGAACCACACATACTTGCGACGCAAAAAAAGCTTTGGGCACTCGCCCAACACTGTAAAAATAGTAATGAGTTTATTGATTTAGTACCGGCTATGAACTCATTAACTTTGTATTTAAAGTCTTCAGAAATGCTCCATAAATGGCACAACACCTTAGCTAAGTTATGGGAGGAAGTGGATGATTACCCGTTTGATAGCCAGCACCACCAAATTAATACCTACTACCAAGGTGAAGATTTAGATTACGTAGCTAACTATCATCAACTCACAATTGATGAAGTGATTAACTTACATAGTAAAGAGTTATATCACGTTCTATTTTTAGGCTTTGTTCCCGGTTTTCCTTATTTACATGGGCTCAACTCACGGTTATTTACCCCAAGGCGCGATAACCCGCGAGTGAGTGTACCTAAAGGCGCAATTGCTATTGGAGCAGACCAAACTGGTATTTACCCTGAAGATTCGCCAGGTGGTTGGCATATTATAGCTCACACTGATGCCTGCTTATTTGATTCTAAAGCGGCTAATCCTTGCTTATTTAAACCTGGCGATACCATAGAGTTTGTGCCTGTAAAAGGAGTAAGCAATGATTAAAGTAATCAAGAGCGGTATTCAACTAACAATCCAAGATTTAGGCCGTGTGGGTTTTCGACATTTAGGGGTAAGCCGCTCAGGCAGCCTTGATACCTATGCACACATTATTGCGAACCGTTTATTAAATAACACCGACAACGCTGCCGTGCTGGAATTAACCGTGGGTTTATGCGAACTGCAATTTCAGTGTGATACCGTTATTGCCCTTCATGGAGCCGACCTCAAAGCAACCCTTGATGGACACCCACTTTATCCAGGCTGGAGTTACCCAATAAAAGCAATGCAAACACTTAAATTTGCAACTGGCCGTGGTGGCTCCCGTGCTTATATTGCAGTAAAAGGCGGTATTGAATGCCCAGAGGTTATGGGTTCTAAATCTACCGATTTAGGGGCAGCCATTGGAGGCTTTAATGGCCGTGCACTGCAAAGCGGCGACGTGCTAGCCATAAGTCCTTATACTAAACCATGGTTATGTAATAAGGGCGCTCTTACCCCACCTAAACGTAATATTATCCGTTTACATGTTGGTCCTCATTATGAGCTACTAACACCCGAGTGCATTAATGCTTTTTGTGATACCGCATTTACTATTAATCCAAATAGTAATCGTATGGGGGTGCGCTTAGATCATAAAAATGCTGATATTATGCAACATACACTTTCATTGCCCTCTGTAGCCGTAGCACCTGGGAGCATACAGCTTCCACCTGATGGCAATCCTATAGTGTTATTAAATGACGGGCAAACAACGGGGGGTTATCCTTTAATAGCGCATGTGATAGAAGCCGACTTACATCAGTTTGCACAATTTAGAACTGCTGATCCAATCACCTTTGAATTTGTATCACTTGAGCAAGCAAATGCTGCAAAAAATAAGCTCGATGCTCACCTAGCACAACTTAAGCTGAGTTTAAGCCGCTACTGGGATTAATTAATAGTGCACTCACGCTCACTCACTGAGTAACTCAACCGCTATTTATTTATTTTTCGCTTTGCACTTTCTTGGTGCAAGGCAAACTAATTGTTGCAATTTAATTTAACTTTAACGTAATTTTAAATTAAAAATTGCACATTGCATTTTAATCTCCTTGCCAATATCACCACATTGGTGCAACGCCAATTTATTTAGTGCATAAATTATTCTTATTATTTTAAAAAAGCCATGTGACTTAGGTATTTATTTCTGATAAAACAAGGTTAGTCTTTAGCAAACTCGCTATCGTAGGCACTTAATAGGAATGAGGAAAAATTATGTGTTCAATATTCGGCGTACTCGATATTAAATCGGATCCCAGCCAGTTACGCGCTCAGGCAATCGAAATGTCCAAACTGCTTCGCCACCGCGGGCCTGATTGGTCAGGGGTGTATTCATCAGACAAAGCAATTTTAGTGCACGAACGCTTAGCAATAGTTGGCGTATCAAGCGGTGCGCAACCATTATACAACCCAGAAAAAACGCATATTTTAGCGGTAAATGGCGAAATTTATAACCACAAAGAGCTTGCCGCGAGTTTAGAGGTCGAGTTTGATTTTCAAACCCAGTCAGATTGTGAAGTTATTTTAGCCCTGTATAAACAAAAAGGGCCTGCATTTTTAGATGACTTAAATGGTATTTTTGCCTTTTGTTTATATGATGAAGAGCAAGACGCTTACCTAATTGGTCGCGACCACATTGGTATTATTCCACTGTATACAGGCCACGACGAGCATGGCAACTTTTATGTAGCATCAGAGCTAAAAGCGCTTTCACCTATTTGTAAACATATTGAGGAGTTCCCACCGGGGCATTACCTTTACAGCAAAGACGGTAAATTAACACCTTACTACCAACGTGATTGGCAAAGCTACGACGCAGTGAAGAACAACGATGCCAAGGCAGAAGATGTAAAAGATGCTCTAGAAGCCGCGGTAAAACGCCAACTAATGTGTGACGTACCCTACGGTGTATTACTATCTGGTGGATTAGATTCGTCGGTTATTTCAGGTATTACTCAACATTTTGCCGCAAAACGTATTGAAGACAACGATGAAAGTGATGCTTGGTGGCCTAAACTGCATTCGTTTTCAGTGGGTTTAGAAGGCTCACCCGATTTAGCTGCAGCGCAAAAAGTGGCTGATATGATAGGCACTATTCACCACCCTATTATTTTTACTATTCAACAAGGTATTGATGCTCTTAAAGAAGTGATTTATCACATTGAAACCTATGATGTAACTACTATTCGTGCCTCAACCCCTATGTACTTAATGGCACGCCAAATCAAAGCTATGGGCATTAAAATGGTGCTTTCAGGTGAAGGAGCCGATGAATTATTTGGTGGTTATTTATATTTTCATAAAGCACCCAATGCACAAGAGTTTCATGAAGAGCTAAACCGTAAAGTATCAAAACTGCATATGTTTGATTGTTTACGTGCTAATAAATCAATGGCTGCCTGGGGTGTTGAAGCACGCGTGCCATTTTTAGATAAAGAGTTCGTTGATGTGGCCATGCGCATCAACCCAGAAGCTAAAATGTGTAAAGACGGAAAAATTGAAAAACATATTTTGCGTGCTGGCTTCGACGGCTACCTTCCAGACGAAGTGTTATGGCGTCAAAAAGAACAATTCTCTGATGGTGTTGGCTACAGCTGGATAGACACCTTAAAAGAATTTGTAAATGAGCAAGTAACAGATCAAGAACTAGCGAATGCTAAATTTAAATACCCAATTAACACGCCAGATTCAAAAGAAGCGTATTTTTACCGCCGTATTTTTGAATCGCACTTCCCGGGCGATGCCTCTGCTAACTGTGTACCACATGGTAAATCAGTAGCATGTTCAACCCCCGAAGCACTGGCGTGGGATGCATCATTTCAAAACAATGCGGATCCATCTGGACGCGCCGCTGGCGTTCACAATGAAGCATATAAAAAATAGTTACCCCCCTATCTACGCTGCAGGTTAAAAACTGCAGCTTTTCTTCGCTGTCTTTGTGAATAATTTCTTGAAAATTTTATTCCACTAAAAGAAGTGAATGAGAAATCAAAACCATTCAATTTAATCATTTATGTTTAATCACTGTTGTTTGTCACTTCTTTACAAGCGCAGCGTTTCTTTGCCATTTTTATAAATTAAATCTCAAAGGTGAGATAAACCTTTGACCAATTTAGTTTAAACAGTAAGATTTAGTCGCTTTTTATAAAAACTATTTCAATCTCGCTTTTTCATTAACCTCATGAAAAATATCTATCTAGCTCATTATCCCAAATCATAAAAACATAGTTAAAATGTCATTAAAAAATCATTTAATAAATGAATAGTGATTTTAAAACGCTGACTTAGTTTTTTACGTATTCAATAGCGTTTTTTTAGTTATTTACTTGTCTGATTAGGCCGAATATTCATTCACTTAGCTTTGCATTCAATGCTATATACGACTATAAAATAATTAGCTGACACATTAGTTATCATTTGTTCAGCTGCCAGATATGTACAATAAAAAAACAAAAGTAGCTTAAAGTTTTGCCAAAGTGTTAAATCTTTTGCATTTAATATTTAACTCCCCTATTAGTAAAGGTATGATGGGCAATTAAATTAGTTAGTCTTCTAACTATTCGTGTTATTAGCTTTAGTTATAAATCTAATAAGACGAATACAGTGAACTATAAAAAACTGGCATTAAGCCAACCTGTTTCATTAACCAATGAGGTATTGCATGAGCGAGAATCATGACAAGTACAGTATTGATAATACGGACTACACCGTAGGTCAAGACAACGTACAAAAGTGGGGATTTGATATACATAACCCTGTATTCGGGATCAGTGCAGGGTTAATAGCACTTTTTTTAATCGCCGTACTAGTGTCAGATGCCGAAGTAGCTAAAACAACACTAAATGGTATCAAAACCGATATTATTAATAATTTTGACGGCTTATTTATGTGGGCAGCCAACTTCTTTGTTATTTTTTGTTTAGTTTTAATTTTTTCACCATATGGCAATATCCGCTTAGGCGGTGACGATGCTAAACCATCGCATTCTCGTATTTCTTGGCTGGCAATGTTATTTGCTGCAGGTATGGGTATTGGCTTAATGTTCTGGGGTGTTGCTGAACCAGTTGCATACTACACTGGTTGGTATGAAACGCCGCTCAATGTAACAGCTAACACACCAGAAGCCGCGAAAATGGCAATGGGTGCAACTATGTTCCATTGGGGTCTTCACCCTTGGGCAATTTATGCTGTAGTTGCGCTTTCGTTAGCATTTTTTACTTACAATAAAGGCTTACCGCTTTCTATTCGTTCGATTTTTTACCCAATTTTAGGTGATAAAGCGTGGGGGTGGCCTGGCCACATAATTGATATTTTAGCTGTATTAGCAACCTTATTTGGTTTAGCAACGTCACTTGGGCTAGGTGCACAACAAGCCTCTGCCGGTATTAATCATGTATTTGGTTTTGAAGGTGGCGTAGGTTCACAAATTCTGGTTATTACAGGTGTTACATTACTAGCAGTCGTCTCTGTTATTAGAGGTATTGATGGCGGCGTTAAATTACTTAGTAACGTAAATATGCTCATTGCTTTAGTATTACTAGTATTTGTATGTTTAGTTGGTTTTGCGGTCTCTATGGGTAATATCCCTAACACGGTAATGGGGTATGTAGAGAACATTATTCCATTGAGTAACCCACATGGCCGTGAAGATGAAACATGGATGCATGGTTGGACAGTATTCTACTGGGCTTGGTGGATTTCATGGTCACCGTTTGTAGGTATGTTTATTGCGCGTGTTTCGCGTGGTCGTACAATCCGTGAATTTTTAACCGCGGTATTACTTATTCCAACAGCGGTTACTATCCTGTGGATGTCTATCTATGGTGGCATCGCAATTGACCAAGTAGTTAATGGTATTGGTGCTCTTGGGACTGACGGTCTAACAAGTGTCCCTATGGCGATGTTCCAAATGCTTGATGAAATGCCAATGGCGAGTGTGCTTTCTTTCATTGCTATTGTATTAGTACTGGTATTCTTTATTACTTCTTCTGATTCAGGATCACTTGTAATTGATTCAATCACAGCAGGTGGCAAAATTGATGCACCGGTACCACAGCGTATTTTTTGGGCTACTGTTGAGGGCGCAATTGCTGCTGCATTACTTTGGATTGGTGGTACTCAAGCGATTGAAGCACTACAAGCTGGGGCTATTTCAACCGGTCTACCGTTTACCATTGTTTTACTATTAATGTGTGTAAGCTTAATTTTAGGTTTACGAACTGAGCCTCGCCCAGTTAAATAACACCCTACATTAAAAAACGCCGCTAATTGCGGCGTTTTTTTTACTCTATTTTTCCTATAATATTTTATAACGTTTCGCTAAAGCCAAATTTCACTTAGTGGCGTATCTAACCGATAATGATAACTCAGCTGAGCTTGCAGTAATTCTGCGGTGGCTAAAGCGTCAGTCAGTGCATTATGGTTTTGATACAATGGCAAGGAATAACGCTCCCTTGTATCACTTAACCGTAATGAGCCTAGTTTTGTATTAAATAGCCTACCTAGTAGCCCTTGACGCGCTCTAAGCGCTCGCCTTTCAATTTCCATAGTGTCGACTAGAGCAAATTCAATCCCTTCTTTTATACGTGTGAGCAGCGCATTATAAAAAAAGTGGCGCTCAATGGCGGCATAATGCACCACCACCACTTTCCCTTTAAGTGCATCAAGAAGTGGGGCTAAAATTCGATTGAGGTCGGGAGCTTCGTCCACTTCTGAGTGGGTAATACCATGGATAACAATCGACTCTTCACTCAAATCTCGTCGTGGTTGTACTACCCAATGGTGGCTCTCTTTACAGTAAATACGATTAACATTGAAAGGCACTAACCCCACACTAACAATATCATCGGTATTAGCGTCCAGACCTGTTGTTTCAAAATCTAGCGCCACAAAAGGTACATCTTTAAGTGGAGCAGTCTGATTGGTAAATGCCTGCTTATAAAACTCCTTAAGCAACGAGTTTTGCGCACTATGTAAAAGCTGCTCGTAACGACGTGGCCAATCTAACGGTGATTTAGCCATAACTTATTTCACACCTGAATGAGCAGAATAACTAAACTTTAGAAAGCTTTGCGCTTTTTCTAAAATCGCAAAAGCTTCTTTTAAATTACTTTGCTCAAATGGTGAGAGTAAATGCGGGTCTAAATCATTATCGGGCGCTTCCCCCTGCTCTATCTGCCATGCCTGATGGCGAATACGTACAGTGGCAATATATTCAAATGCATCACGCAAATCTTGTGCTTTGCCTTTGGGTAATAAGTTAGCCTCGATAATATCCTCTAAGCGCTCAAACGAATTTTGTTTACGTGAACCGACCGCTAATGCATGAACGCGAACCACATCAGATAGCGGCGCTGTACCACGACGTTTTAAGTTCATTGAGCGCTTATGTTGGCCATTGTGCTCAAGTACAAAGCCGTTAAAAAATCCCAATGGTGGCGTTCGATTGCGAGCATTAGCAGCAAGGTTAGCTAAAAAGCGTTTATTTACTTTGCTTTCTTTTGCCACCAGCGTTTTAAGCTCATCGGCCCACTTTAACTTACCCCACACACCATCTAAGTCAAAAAATATCGAGCTATTGAGCAGTGCTTGCGGTTTGGGCTCGGCCATCCAGCTAGCAAATTTTTCTTGCCATTGTTCGCGGGTCATACGCCATTTTTTAAACGAGGCCATAATTTCACCATCACAATAGGTATAGCCACACTTAGCTAAGCCATCACACACAAAGTCTGATAAGTTTTGAAAATACTCATCGTGTAATGCCTCATCGAAGCTATTATCTAAAATCAGTGCATTATCTTGATCGGTTACAATTAACTGCTCATCACGTGCCATTGAGCCCAACGCAATAAAACAATAAGGAATGGGCGGCTCGCCAAATTTTTCTTCTGCTAGGGCTAATAGGCGCTGTTTAAAGGTACGTCCTATTACTGCCATAGCGGTCCCTATCATATGCGAATTAGCATCTTCGTTTACCATACGCACAAACACATTAGGTAATTGGCGGGCGTAATGAACTAAGTCATCAACCGATTGTTGAGCTAAAATACCGCGTACTAACAATAAGCTACTTTGTGATTCATAGCGTAAAATATCAGATAGCGATATCACCCCTATTGGTCGCTTTTTATGTACCACAGGCAAGTGATGTAAGTTATCTCTGAGCATGGCTAAAACAGCTTCAAAAACGTAAGAGTTACTATCGAGCAAAACCAACCCTGAGGTCATTACCTCCTTCGCCGGCGTATCAAACGTAAGTCCTTGGGCAACAACTTTGGTACGGATATCTCTATCTGTGATGATCCCGACGACTTGACCGTCATCCTCTTCTGGATCGTCGCTTATTTGTTTTTCTATATCAGTAACAAGTACTGAAGAGACCGATTCTTGTGTCATCAAAAACGCGACGTCTTGTATGGGGGTTTGTGTAGTAACAGTGACTACATCGCGATGTAATAATGATTTAACTTTTGCGGTGGTTAAATCATTGCTGTCGGCTTGCTCTACTATTGCTTGGTGCAAGCGTACGTTGCCATCCACTTCGAAAAAGTCGGCAAAGGTTTCGTATTTATCACAGTATTCGTTGAAGGTATTAACATTAATACAATACGTTAAGGTATCTTCAAGTGCACGAGCTGGAAACCGCACTTTGCGGTTCATCAATAAACCCATTTGGCCAAAAATACCGCCTGTAGCTAAGCGGTTATAGAGTTCACCATTACGGCGTGAAATCTCAACTGAGCCACTACGAATAATATACAAGTCACTAATATCTTGCCCTAAATGCAGGATATCAGTTTCGGCACGAAAGTAAGCAACCTCTATTTGCATTGCTAATTCGTTCAATGCCTCAGTAGGAAGCGTATCAAATGGGGGATGTTCAACTAAAAATTGGGCTATTTCAACTTGCTCGGCCTGCATAGGGAATCCTTGTGGCGTGAATCTAGTTGAATTGTGAGCCTAATTGGCTATTTTTTCAAAGAAAAATAGCCAATTTACGTAAATAGTTAGCGATTAATTATCTACTTGCTCTAACTCCTGCGCTAATTGTTTTGACTCATCGCCGCGAGGGCTGGTAAAACGTGCAAGTCCTAAATAAATCACCGGTGTTAAATAAAGCGTAAACAATACCGCTAATGCTAGTCCACCAAACACCACCCAGCCAATCGCATTGCGCGCCTCAGCGCCCGCACCTGTTGACATAATAAGCGGTAATGCACCCAATAAAGTAGAAATTAAGGTCATGGTAATGGGTCGTAGGCGTACCAGTGCAGCTTGTTCAACCGCTTTTCGAACACTAAGCCCGTTATCTCTTAATTGATCAGCAAACTCGACCAATAAAATTGCGTTTTTAGCGATTAAACCAATAAGCATTACCAGACCAATTTGCGAATAAATATTGAGTGATGTGCCGGTTAAATACAGTGCTAAAATAGCGGATGTAATACCAAATGGCACAGTAATCATCACCACAATGGCGCTGTTAACGTTTTCAAATTGTGCTGCCAATACTAAAAATACAATTAAAAATGCCAATACATAGGTCATTAATACTTCGTTTGAGGTCTCTTCAAATGTCAGAGCTTCCCCTTTAAACGCTAGGGTAATACCTGCTGGTAATGATTGCTCAGACACTTGTTTTATTTGCTCTACCAGTGTGGCAATAGTTAAACCTTCGGGTAATTCCATGCTTAATTCTATGGCACGTCGCTGAGCATGGCGCTCAAGCTCTGCAGCTACGCCTTCCTCTGTAATATTAGCGACACTACTGAGCGGTACTAATTGATTATCGCGGGCGCTTACATATAAATTTGCTAAATCACTGGGGTCATTAATGGTTTGATTTTGAGCCTGTAACATAATTGGTATTGACTGATCGCCAATATTTAAATCGGCTATATCGTCGCCATTAATGGCAGCTCTTAAAGTAATGGCTATATCACTTAACGATACACCGAGCTCTTCTGCGCGTCGTCTGTCTATATTGACGCGAAGTTGTGGTTGCGATGGCTGATACGATACGCGAACCGGTGCAACTTCAGGTACTGCTTTTTCAAGAACTGCTGAAAACTGCTGTGCAGCTTTAAATATTTCAAGGTAATCTTGCCCCAGCAAAGCAATTTCGATTCCGCCACCTTGGCCACGTAAATTTAAACTATTAGCCCCCCCTGCGTATGCGGGTGCTCCAGGAATATTCATTAAAGGCTGACGAATTTTATTGATGATTTCTTGTTGACTAAAGTTACGTTCATCCCAGTGCTTTAAAGGTACAGTGATGAACACAATATTAGGATCCCACTGACCAACAACCGTGTAAATAGATTCAATTTCACCGCTTTCGACGAAAGGCAGCAAAGTGTCTTCCATTTTAATGGCTTGCCTGTCCATAAAGTTTAAGCCTACGCCATCTGGCCCACGAGCAAATATTCTAATTTTACCGCGATCTTCTGTTGGTAATAGCTCGTTATCTAAGCTCATATACAACGCACCTGAACCACCAGCCACTAATAAACAAGCAATAAAGGTAAGCCACGCATGATCGAGTACTTTATGAATTGTTTTGGTATATAAATTAGCAAGTACGTTACCAAGCTTAGCAAATGGATGAAAACCGCCTTGCTTAAGCTTTAACTTAGAGGTAAGTGCCGGCACTAACGATAACGCAACAAAGCTTGATATGATCACAGCACCGGCAAGAACACCGCCAAACTCTCTGAATAAACGCCCTGCTGTAGAGGGTAAAAAAGCGATGGGAACAAACACAGCTGCTAACACTGCCGTGGTGGCTATAACGGCAAAAAATACTTCACGGGTGCCAACAACCGCTGCGGCACGCCTGCCTAGCCCTAATCCACGTTGGCGTTGAATGTTTTCACTCACTACAATCGCATCATCAACGATTAAACCTGTAGCAAGTACCAATGCGAGTAAGGTTAAAATATTAATGGAAAAGCCCAGTGCCCATATCAGTGCTAACGAGCCAATCAAAGCAACCGGAATGGCAAATGCGGGCACCAAGGTTGCGCGCCAAGAACCAATAAACACCCATAAAGTGATGATAACTAGCAGCACTGTCAGCACTAATGAGTTAATAACTTCATCCACTGAACTTCTAATAAATTGTGCATCATCTGATGTTAAGGTAAATTCCATCTGAGGAAAGCGTTCACGCATTCCCTCTATAAGCTTTAGAACTTCATCTGATATTTCTATGGTGTTAGATTGCGCTTGGCGGATAATTTCCATACCAATAACGGGTTTACCATTGAGCCTAACCATAGAGCGCGGATCGGCTGGGCCAAAATATACCGCGGCGATATCGCTAATACGGGTATCACCACGAATGATAATATCACCGACTTGATCTGGTGTGACCGAGGTAGCATCAGCACGCACAATGATTTGCTGATCGTTTGATTTTAAACTTCCTGCAGGCACATCAAAGGGAGCTTGCCTGAGAACGTCAGCAACATCGGGAATAGTTAAATTAAAGCTACTGAGCTTAAGCGGATCTATACGTACTCTAAGCACTCTCTCTCTATCACCGTTTAAGCGCACATCAGCAACACCGGGAATAGTTAAAAACTGTGGTGCTAAGTCAACATCAACTCGCTCGGTTAATGCCTCTAACGATAAACTCTCACTTGATACGGTAAGTGATACGACCGCCTCAGCATCATTATCGGCTTTTATAATAGATACACGCTCAACCTCTTCTGGGAGCTCTCTTTGCACTCGCGAAACTGACTCGCGTGTTTCATTAGCGGCATCATCCAGGTTAACACCAGGTCTAAATTCAACCACAATACGTGAGCTGCCTTCTTCACTTTGTGCACGAATAGATTTAACTCCACTCACACGGGCAACAGCACCTTCAAGTTTGCTGGTGACTTCAGTGTCGACGGTTTCCGGGGAACCACCTGGAAACGAAGCTGATACCGTAATACGCGGCCTATCTACATCAGGAAGCTCTCGCACTTCTACGCCAGCTATAGCGGCGATACCGGCAATAATTATTAATAAATTAAGCACCACAATAAGTACAGGGCGGCGAATTGCCATAGACGGCAAGTCTTGCATCATAGGTTGCTGTTTCATGGCTACTCCTGCGTACTAGCGATAGGTGCAGTAAAGCTTAATTCTTGATTGGCTCGCAAGCGCTGAACGCCTTCAACAACTAACGTATCGTTTGGCTGTAATGCCCCTGATACGAGTAAGCGCCCTGCCAAGCGTTGCTCTATTTTCACATCAACCCGGGTAGCTTTGTTATCCACACTCGTCCACACATATGGACCCGTTGCGCCCCACAGTAGTGCTGCTTCAGGAATAGCGGCAAAGCGTTGACCTAATACTTCTATATGTACTCGAAAACTCATACCCGGTAAGAATTGTTGATCTTTGTTATTTAACTTTGCTTTGACTCTTAAGGTACGAGTTTGTGGGTCTATACGTGAGTCTAAATAAGCTATTTCTGCCTCAACAGGCGCTTGCGATTGCCATGGGAACACGCGTACACTAGCATTATTTCTGAGCATCGCAATCGCTGATTCAGGCGCGTTAAAATTAATGTATAACTGGCGGGTATCATCGATGCTAGCAATCATTGTTTGTGTTGTGATTCTGTCACCCACTTCAATGTCAGTCAGCCCCATAGTGCCATTAAAAGGGGCACGGACTTGGCGGTCTTCTAATTCAGTTTCGGCTTGAGTGAGAGTAACTTTTGCAAGCTCCACGATGGTTTTTGCATCATCTACATCACTTTGTGGCACAGCTCCTTTAGCTTGGCTTTGTTTTAAACGTTTTAAAGTTCGCTGACTATCTGCTAATTTTATTTTAGCCTCTTCAAGGGCCGCTTTTTGCCTACGTGAATCTAGCTCAAGTAAAATATCACCTTCTTTAACCTTATCGCCAGGTTTAAAATGAACCGCTGCTACTTTGTCACCTACGGCAGGATATAAAATAACAGAATGGATAGCTTCAGCATTACCAACAGCCTGAACCTGCTGTTGGGCTTGTTCCATAGCGATATTTTCAACGACCACGCTAGCACCAGTTACTGGCAAACTAACCGATAAAAATAAGGCCGTTATGCCCATTAAAAGATTTTGCGACTTCAAAGGATCACCCTAATTAATTATTATTTCCATTATGTTACGCAGTTTAACACCTCTATGATCAATAAATAGCTTAGTACGACAAATTAGCAAAACAACACGCTGAAATTAAACACCCACGTATTTACTACACATTCTTACACCAGCCTACAAAATCACCACATATTTTGTGCGTATTAAACACTATGCTTTGGTCATTAGAGTGAATATACAAACGAGTATTTATGAATAAAAGCATAATTTTAGTTTTACTACTTAGTGGCTGTGCATCACAAGGAGTTGATCGTACTAGTCAAAATCAATTAATTAAACGCTATTATGCATCTGTTGAGTCAGAGCAAAAAGTAACACTTTCCTCAGAAGTTGGAACAGGCATAGCTGCGGGAGCGGGTTTTGGCTTTGTTGACAGCTTAGATGGCAACAGCGAAGAAATGATTGGTGGCGCTATTGTCGGCGGTTTAGTTGGAGGGTTATTTACTGCATTATTTGAGGGAGGTAATACGGCTTATCAGTATAACTTATACGCTGCTGATGAAGGTGAATTTACGGTTATTCAAAAGAAAAAACTCGATAAAAACACAGAATGTGTTCTTGTAAATTCAGCTAATAAAATTACACTTACGCCGATAGATAAAAGTTATTGTATTCGTTGATTAAGCTCAAAGTGAGTATCAAACCTTTAAGCTGCTAAGCAATGTAGCTCGCTATTTATAAATTACTTTTAAATAAAAAACCTCAGTATTTACTGAGGTTTTTTAATGAATAAATAAACGCGTGGTATTATTTATTTCGTTGTGCGTCTTTTTGCGCTTTTTTTGCTTCTTTACGTTGCTGTAAAGCAGCTTGTGCTTCGTTACCAATGTGGCCTTCACCGCGTGCTTGTGCCAATTCTATTTGCTTTTGACGCTCAGCAAAACGAGCGCGCTGCTCGTCGGTTACATCATCAATACAATGATGACACGACACCCCTTCCATGTATTCAGGCTTTTGTTTTTCTTCTTCTGTGATAGGCATCCGACATGCGTGACACTGATCATATGAGCCTTTTTGTAAGTCATGATTTACCGCGACACGGTTATCAAATACAAAACACTCGCCTTCCCACATGGTTTCTTCTTTTGGTACTTCTTCTAGGTATTTTAATATACCGCCTTCAAGGTGGTATACCTCATCAAAGCCCTGCTCTTTCATATAAGCTGTTGATTTTTCACAGCGAATACCACCTGTACAAAACATAGCTACTTTTTTATGCTTTTCTGGGTCGAGATTTTCTTTGGCCCACTGCGGAAATTCGCGGAACGTCTTCGTGTTTGGATCGACCGCGTTTTGAAACGTACCAATTTCAATTTCATAATCATTTCGGGTATCAACAAGGATAACCTCTGGATCAGAAATAAGGGCGTTCCATTCATTTGGCTTAACATAACTGCCCACTACTTTTAAGGGGTCAACGCCCTCAACACCCATAGTCACGATTTCTTTTTTAAGTTTTACTTTAGTGCGGTAAAACGGGCATTCGTCATCATATGATTCTTTAGTAACAATATTGTCTAAATTAGGCTGGGTGTCTAACCACGCCAGTAAGTTATCTATGCTTTCACGTTTTGCTGAAACAGTTCCGTTAATTCCTTCTGCGGCAATTAACAAAGTACCACGCACGTCGTTTTGCTCCATTACATTAAGTAAAGGTTGGCGAAGTGCTTCAAAATCAGGTAAAGAAACAAATTTATACAGTGCGCACACAACAAAGTGATCGCTGGTTACATTATCTTTATGGATAGCAGTCATGGTTTTCCTATTTTGCCTTTAAACCCCGCAAGGGGCGTTTACCGAATCGTAAATCCGGCGCATATGGGGCGCGTATTTTACGCTTTTTTTATTTAAATGCAAAAAAATGGATGATAATGCGCTTTTTACTGTTAGCGCAGTGGCTCAGTGGGCTATAATGCGCGGATAAATTTACAAGACTTGCTCATATTGGAGAAATATACATTGCACTTTACTGATCTTGGGATTGATACTCGCCTAGAAACACAATTAGCGCACCAAGGGATCACCCAGCCTACCGATATTCAAGCTCATGCTGTGCCAACGGCACTCGCTGGACATGACATTTTCGCTCAGTCAAAAACTGGGTCAGGCAAAACTTTAGCGTTTTTATTACCTGCAGTGCAGCGAGTAATGAAACAAAAAGCACTCAGTAAACGTGATCCTCGTGTACTTATTGTTGCTCCAACTCGTGAGCTTGCAACCCAAGTGTTCACCCAACTACGATTACTTATTGCCGGTACCAATATCAAGGCAGTTAAAATTCTCGGTGGTGAAAACTTTAACGACCAAATTAAAGCACTGCGCAACGACCCACATTTTGTGGTTGCTACACCAGGGCGCTTAGCCGATCACTTAAAGCAACGCTCTTTACAGTTAAGTGGCTTAGAGCTACTTATATTTGATGAAGCTGACCGTATTTTGGATTTAGGTTTCACCGACCAGCTTAAGTTAATTAATGAACTGGCAGATCACCGATTACGCCAGACCCTATTGTTTTCAGCGACATTAGATCATGCTCAAGTAGATGCCCTTTCGCGTAATTTATTAAAAAAACCAAAACAAATTATGCTCAGTGCAGCCAATGAGCAACACAGTGATATTAAACAAACATTGTATTTAGCCGATCATCTTGATCATAAAGAAGCGCTACTTGAGCATTTTCTTAATCAAGACAATGTAGGGCAATGTATTATATTCACCGCTACACGTGCTGATACCAGTCGCTTAAGCGAGTCACTAAACAGTAAAGGCTTTAAGTCTGTCGCATTAGCAGGTGATTTAACCCAAAGTAAACGCCTTGATATCATGGATGCGTTTAGCCGTGAAAACTTTAAAATATTAATTACTACAGATGTTGCATCTCGCGGACTAGATTTACTCAGTGTGACCCATGTTATAAATTTTGATTTACCAAAACACGCTGAAGAATACGTTCACCGAATTGGACGCACAGGCCGTGCTGGTTTTAAAGGCAACGCGCTATCATTTGTTGGTCCTAAAGATTGGGCAAGTTACTTAGCAATTAAGTCATTTTTAAATGACGAACTGTCGTTTGCGGTGGTTGATGGTTTAAAAGCGAAATTTAAAGGCATCAAAGAGAAAAAAGTGACGCCAGTTAAACCGATTAAAAAAGTAGTGGCTGACAAAAAGCCACAGCAAAAACGCAAAGCAAAACCTAAAAAGCCAGCAGCCCCAATTAAAGCACCACTCAACATTGATGGTGATACCCCGATGCGTCGTAAAAAAAAGCCTGAGCAGGAATAATTATGAGTTACCTTGGAACTACCCAAACCCTATTTGTAAAAGAAGTCAGTAACGAAGGTGCCTATTTAGATGGCCATGACTTAGGTGAAGTTTTTTTACCCAAACACGAGATTAAACATGAACTTGAAGCTGGCGATAGCATCAGCGTTTTTACCTTTTTAGATAACGCAAACCTGCCAACAGCAACAACTAAAAAACCACACGCACAAGTCGGTGAATATGCCCTACTGCGCGTTAAAGAAATAAACAGCATTGGTGCTTTTTTAGATTGGGGTTTAGAAAAAGACGTGCTAGCACCGTTTAATGAACAAAAACCGCGTATGCAAGAAGGTTACTCGTATTTAGTACGTTTATACCTAGATAATGCCAGTCAACGAATTTGTGCTTCAACCAACTTTAATCGCTTTTTATCAAAAGACGAGCCGCAATATAGCCACTTGCAAGAAGTTGATTTAATTGTGGCAGGTAAAACCGATATCGGCTACAAAGTACTTATTGAAGAATCTCATTTTGGTGTTGTATTTTACAACATGGTATTTAAAAACCTATTTGTTGGTCAAAAGCTCAAAGGGTTTATTCAAAAAGTACGTGAAGACGGAAAAATTGACGTCATACTTGAAAAGCCAGGTATGGGTAAAGTCAGTGAACTTGGCGAAAAAATTATGGAAAAACTAAAAGATGAAGGTGGCATATTAGCCATAGGCGATAAGTCTGAACCTGAATTAATTAAAAAAGTATTTTCGACCAGTAAAGCAAACTACAAAAAAGCCATTGGTGGGTTATTTAAACAAGGCTTAATTGATATTGAAGCTAAGTCTATTCGTTTAAAATAATTCAATAAAAAAGCCACCTAGGTATAAACTTAGGTGGCTTTTTCGTATTTAAAATTTATAACTTAATGTTTTTGTATGGTAAGGTACAACGTGAATATTGATTTGAATATTCAATTAATTCTTTCTTAGACGTCATATTTAACGGCGCTAATCTAAAAACTTTTTTTGTACACTCATTCTGCATTTCATCGTGTACATCAACACACTCTTTGCTACTTATATTAAGTCCAGCTAAAACACCTTCATTTGTATAGCACAAATGCTGAGCATAATTTTGAGCGATTTTTTTAAACTTAAACAAATCAACGGGGTAATCAGATACCAAATCAGTAACATTCGAAACATCATCATACATTTTAGTTGAAAAAACATATTTATTAACAGCAAAGCCACTAATGATAATTACCACTACAAACATTATTAAACGCAAAGTTAGTTCCTCACTGCACAGCCGTAATTAAATGTAGCACAAACAAAAAGAGTTGTAATAAACTCCTTATAATTATGCAAACTTTAAGTTTAAGCTATTGATTTATTTACATCACTCAATACTTGCACCGGGTTTTGTGCCTGAGTAATAGGACGCCCTATTACTAGGTAGTCACTGCCAGCTTCAATGGCTTCTTTAGGTGTCATAATACGTTTTTGATCGCCCGCATCACTACCAGCAGGACGAATACCTGGGGTTACTAGTTTAAATTCTCTGCCTAAAGCCACTTTTAGAATTTCAGCTTCTTGTGCTGAACACACTACACCATCAAGCCCTGCTTGCTTTGTTAATTTTGCTAAATGCATCACTTGCTCTTGTGGTGATTTACTAATGCCTAAACGTTTAAGCTCTGCTTCATCCATGCTGGTTAAAACGGTCACTGCAATCAATAATGGGGCTTTATCGCCAAACTGCTCAAGTGCCTGCTTAGCTTTATGCATCATTTCAAAACCACCACTTGCATGAACATTAACCATCCACACGCCCATTTTAGCTGCAGCAGTTACTGCTTTAGCAACAGTATTTGGAATATCGTGGAACTTTAAATCTAAGAATACATCAAAACCTAAATCAACCAGTTCTTTAACAAATGCAGGGCCAAAATAAGTGAACATTTCTTTACCCACTTTTAATCGACAGGTATCCGGTGATAACTGTTTAACAAAAGCTAAAGCAGTTTGCTGATCATCATAATCAAGCGCGATAAGAATTTTTTTTGATTTTTCGAAAGACATAACTATCCTACTAGTGAGCGAAAAGTATAAAGATTAAAATCCGTCTAAGCCTCTGCTAGGCACAATGGTTTCCCAGTGTTTACATGAAGGGCAATTCCAATAAATGGTGTAGCTAGTAAAGCCACAATGCTGACATTGAAAGTCAGGTTTAGTGGCAATGTAAGAAGTAACAAGTTTATCGATTTGATTAAGCACATCTTTTGTATTTTTATTTTCTGTACTCATTAACTGTAATAAAAAACTAAAGCCACGAATAGTGGGTTGACGTTTTAAATTATCAGTTAAAAATTCAAAGGCTTGTTCAGTGTGTCCTTGCTCAAGCAAGGCTTGGCAATGCTGTATTTTTATCATCACCCCACCCTTTTCTAGTAACTCAGTAATGAGTTCATGAAATTGGTGAGTTAATTTTAATTGCTTATAGCTGTGAGCTAACTTTTCAATAAACAATGGCGCAAAAAAAGTAAATTGACAGATTAATTCTCGCCAATAGTAAATTGCTTTTACGTAATCTTCTTTGGTATAAGCTGACAACCCAAGCTCATATAAAGGCCTAATTGTTTTAAAGTTTAAGCTAATGGCTTTGCGCATAAGTTGTGGGTTATTACTGGCAATGGCATGCTCACAGTAAAAATTAGCGATGGCTTTAAAGTGTTGTTCTTTTGAAAAAAGCTCAGTATGCGCTTCAAACATATTAATGCCTTTTTCCCATTCACGGGTTTGTGAATATAAAGAAATAATAGGATCGAGTGCATCTGCATGGCTATTTTTTACCAGCCATATTAAATGTTCTTCTGCGCTGTCTAATAAGCCAGCCATAATATAATCTTCGGCTAGTTCTAAACGGCTATTAGCGGCTTGTTTTTCGTTAAGGCTTGGGTGTTTTAGCAACAGTTCGTGAATTTTTATTGCGCGGTCAAGCTCACCACGGCGGCGAAACATGGTTGCTAAAGTAGAATAATGTTCAACAGAGTCAGCAGCTACTTCGAGCAAATTAATTAAATGCTCAAGCCCCTGATCTTCTTCTCTGTCCAGTAAAAACTTTAACCCTTTACTGTATTCAGAAGTAATTTGACGATTAAATTGATGAGCCTGATTTTTAGCACTGTTTTTCCCCATGATCCAACCATAACCGGCAGCAACGGGAAGCAGTAAAAACAACAGCTCAATCATAATTAGGTATCTTTGTTGGCAATACGCTTTTTATTATCTTTTTCAGGCGTTAATTGCTTTTTTAAACGGTAATTTTGCCACTTTAATTGCGTAAACAATTTAAAGCTCACAAAGCAACCCACTACAACACCTAACAAAAAGCAGATACTTATTATAACGGCTAAAGGTAATGTATTACTGGCTATTATGTAGTTAATTTGTGTTAATTGTGGATTTTGCGAACCCAATACAAATGCACCAATTAAAAATAGTGCTGCCAGAATAATTTTTAATACCTTAAACAAGTAACTACTCCAATAAGTTTACTAAGCAATGCTCTCGTTTACACGGTCACGTAGTTCTTTGCCTGGCTTAAAATGAGGTACATGCTTACCATCTAACTCTACAGTTTCACCTGTTTTAGGATTGCGGCCTGTACGAGGCGCACGGTAATGCAAAGAGAAACTTCCAAAACCTCGGATCTCAATACGATCTGAAGAAGATAATGAGCCGGCCATTTGTTCAAGAATTTCTTTAACAGCGTTCTCAACATCTTTAACAGGAATATGTGAATGTTGTTCAGCAAGTGTTTCTATCAGTTCTGACTTAGTCATAGCGTTTCCTTAAAAAGAAATAGTGGAAGGGCATAAACTGCCCTTCCAATTAAAAGACTATAATTAATTAGTCTTTTTGTGCATTTGCGAAAGCAGCTGCCATTGCGTTTTCGAACACTGGCTCTTCTTTCTTAAGCTTCTCTAGTACTTCTTTCTCTTCTGCTTCGAAAAGAGCTTTAACAGATAAGCTTAAAGTGCGGTTCTTACGATCAACACCAACGTATTTAACTTCGATTTCGTCGCCTACAGAAACAACAGTAGTTGCATCTTCAACGCGCTCTTGAGCGATATCAGCTACACGGATGTAACCTTCAACGCCTTCGATAAGTTCAACAGTTGCGCCTTTCGCATCAACTTCAGTCACTTTACCTTTAACAATAGCACCTTTTTTGTTTGCATCAAGGTAGTTATTGAATGGGTCAGCTTCGATTTGCTTAACACCTAGAGAGATACGTTCACGCTCTGGGTCAACTTGCAATACGATAGCAGTGATTTCGTCGCCTTTCTTGAATTCACGTACAGCTTCTTCGCCAGGTGTATTCCAAGAAATGTCTGAAAGGTGTACAAGACCATCAATACCACCGTCAAGACCGATAAAGATACCGAAGTCAGTGATTGATTTGATCTTACCAGTAACTTGGTCGCCTTTGTTTTGTAGACGAGCAAATTCCTGCCAAGGATTAGCAATACATTGCTTAAGACCAAGAGAAATACGACGACGTTCTTCGTCGATTTCAAGAACCATAACTTCAACAGTGTCACCAAGTGAAACAACTTTTGAAGGGTGGATGTTCTTGTTAGTCCAATCCATTTCAGAAACGTGTACTAGACCTTCAACGCCTTCTTCGATTTCTACGAAGCAACCGTAATCAGTAAGGTTAGTTACACGACCAGAAAGTTTAGAACCTTCTGGGTAACGACCAGCGATAGCTGCCCATGGATCTTCGCCAAGCTGTTTAAGACCTAGAGATACACGAGTTTTATCTTTGTCGAATTTAAGAACTTTAACTGCGATTTCGTCGCCAACATTAACGATTTCTGAAGGGTGCTTAACACGCTTCCACGCCATGTCAGTAATGTGTAGTAGACCATCAACACCACCAAGGTCAACGAATGCACCGTAGTCAGTAAGGTTCTTAACGATACCTTTAACTTCTTGACCTTCAACAAGGTTAGCAAGAAGCTCTTCACGTTCTTGTGAGTTTTCTGATTCGATAACTGCACGACGTGAAACAACAACGTTGTTACGTTTTTGATCAAGCTTGATTACTTTAAATTCAAGCTCTTTGCCTTCAAGGTGAGTTGTGTCACGTACTGGACGAACATCAACAAGTGAACCAGGTAGGAAAGCACGGATTGAATCAACTTCAACAGTGAAACCGCCTTTAACTTTACCGTTGATAACACCAGTAACAGTCTCTTGCTCTTCACATGCTTTCTCAAGACGGATCCACGCTTCGTGACGCTTCGCTTTCTCACGAGAAAGGATAGTTTCACCGAAACCGTCTTCGATTGCATCTAGTGCAACATCTACTTCGTCGCCAACAGCAACTTCTAGTTCACCAGCAGCATTTTTGAACTGCTCTGCAGGGATAGCACTTTCTGATTTAAGACCAGCATCTACAAGTACAATGTTGTTCTCGATTGAGATTACTGTACCTTTAACGATAGAGCCTTGCTCTGCTTCAAAACCCTTTAAGCTTTCTTCAAATAACTGCGCAAAATTTTCTGACATACGAATATACGTCTCATATATTAATACCAATAAGCAACCATGCTGCATGGGGTTGTTAAAATAGCACTGGCGTCCTGCTGGTGCATAAAATGTGTTTAGCTTCGTTTAGGAAGCTTACCTTCAGAGATGCTTGAATCTAATAAAGTTATAACTTTATCAAAGACTTGCTGCGCGTTGAGTTCGCTAGTATCAAGCTCAATCGCATCCTCTGCAGGTACAAGCGGCGCAACGGCGCGATTCATATCGCGATCATCACGTGCCTGAATGTCCTGTAATAGACCACTTAGTGTAACATCAAGCCCGCGCTCATTCAACTCAACAAAACGTCTGCGAGCACGCTCTTCTGCACTTGCGGTTAAAAATATCTTTAATGGCGCATCAGGAAACACAACAGTGCCCATATCGCGACCATCAGCAATTAAGCCATTTTCTGTTCTAAACGCACGCTGGCGACGAAGTAACGCTTCACGAACTCGTGGCAATGCGGCTACTTTAGACGCTGCAGCTCCCACTTCTTCATTACGAATAGTGGTTGTTACATCTTCGCCTTCTAAAATAATCTTTCCTGCATTAGTGTCACTGTCTATCAAAAACTGCACATCAAGATTTGCAGCTAATGGAACCAGTGCTTCTTCGTTATCTAACGCAATTTGGTGATGAAGTGCTGCAAGTGAAAGTACGCGATAAATTGCACCGCTATCTAACACATCCCAGCCTAATTTTTCAGCCAATAAGCGACAAACAGTTCCTTTACCAGAACCACTTGGGCCATCTACGGTGATTACGGGCATTAATAACGCCGGCATTTAAAACCTCCTTCAATGCACACCAAAATAAACCGCCACATTATACGTCAATTATTAAAGATTATCCGCTTTTAGTATGTAACTTTTTATAAATACTTATAAATAGCCTATTTACTGACAGATGCTAACACGTTGAAAAATGTTGGGAATGTCTTGTAAGTACAGGCTGGATCGTTAATCGTTATGGGCTTACCCCCTACTGCCACCATTGCAAAGCACATGGCAATACGATGGTCATCATAGGTATCTACAGCCACATTATTAAACTGTTTTGGCGGTGTGATCTCAATAAAGTCATGCCCTTCTACTACTTCAGCCCCTACTTTTTTAAGCTCAGTGGCCATAGCGTGTAAACGGTCAGTTTCTTTTACTCGCCAGTTATAAATGTTGCGAATTGCCGTTGGCCCTTTTGCAAACAGGGCAACTGTAGCCAGGGTCATTGCAGCATCAGGTATTGCATTAGCATCAATATCAATACCGTTAAGCTCACCTTTACGAACAACTAAACGTTCGTCATACCAATCAATTTTGGCACCTACTTGCTCCATAACGTTAGCAAAACCAATATCACCTTGAACTGATTTAGCACCGACGCCTTTAATTTCTATTTCGCCGCCGGCAATTGCTGCAGCAGCAATAAAGTAAGAAGCAGATGAAGCATCCCCTTCGACCATAATTCGCTCAACGGCTTGATACTGTTGTGCACCTTTTACAAAGAAAGTACTGTAATTGTCATGCTCAACGGTAACACCAAAACGCGCCATTACATCAAGAGTAATATCAATGTAAGGCTTAGACACTAACGTGCCTTTAATTTTAATTTGAGTATCACCCTTAAATAACGGTGCAGCCATAAGCAACGCAGTTAAAAATTGGCTTGAAATACTACCGTCAATTTCGACTTCACCACCCGCTATTTGTCCGCCGACAATTTTAAGTGGCGGATAATCTTTATTTTTTAAATAACTAACATTACCACCTAAGGCTTGCAGTGCATCAACTAAGTGGCCAATTGGTCGCTCTTCCATACGTGGCTCACCAATTAACTCATACTCCCCAGCAATCGCTGCAAGCACGGCCGTTAAGGGACGGTATGCTGTACCTGCATTACCTAAAAACAGTGGTTCAGTTGGCGTTTTAAATACGCCACCTACACCTTCTACGGTCGCGATGGTTCGCTCATCATTAAGTGTCACATTCACACCGAGCTGCGCTAAGGCGCCCAACATATGACGAATATCATCACTGTCTAATAAGTTTTCTACAACCGTAGTGCCGTTTGATAGTGCAGCCAATAATAGAATGCGATTTGACAAGCTTTTCGAACCAGGCAGAGTAACACTGCCATTAACCTGTGAAATAGGCGCTAAAGAAAGTTGCTCCATTAGCTGTTCTCCTTTGCGAAAGCCGCCATAAAATCAACTAATGCTTTAACCCCTTCCAGTGGCATTGCGTTATAAATACTCGCGCGCATACCGCCAACAATACGGTGCCCTTCAAGCGCTAATAAGCCCGCTTCATTTGACTCTTTAACAAACTTATCATTTAGGCTTTCATCAACTAACCAAAAAGGCACATTCATACGTGAACGACAATGTTTTGCTACCTTGTTGGTGTAAAAATTAGACTCATCGATAAAGTCATAAAGCAGCTGAGCTTTGGCAGTATTATGTGTTTCCATGGCTTTTACACCGCCATTTTGCTCAAGCCATTCAAATACTTCAGCTGCTAAATACCATGCAAATGTAGGTGGAGTGTTAAACATACTGCCTTGTTTTGCTTCAAGGGCATAATCCAAAATACCTGGCTTAGCAAGCCCTTCACGCTCAAGTAGCGTTTTACGAACAATTACGATAGCAATACCCGATGGGCCGATATTCTTTTGAGCACCTGCGTAGATTAAATCAAATTGATTAACGTCAATTTCGCGCGATAGAATAGTCGACGACATATCGGCGACAATCGGTGCTGTTGGGTGACTAGGTACATCAAAAATCTCTAGACCATCTACAGTTTCATTTGGGCAATAATGAATATATGCAGCATCGGCTGGTAAAACCCAATCGGCTACCTGCTTGATAGAAAATAAACCGTTATCATCATTACGTACGTCAATTGTGTGAGTTTGAGTAAACTTATCGGCTTCGCTGGTTGCACTTTTTGACCACACGCCGTTTTCACAATACACCGCTTTTTTTCCATCAACGTGGAGGTTTAAAGGTACGGCACTGAATTGACCTCGACCACCACCGTGCATAAAGAGCACTTCAAACTCGTCACTAATATTCATTAAGCGACGTAGACTAGCTTCACACTTAGCCGTTAATGCTAAAAATTCTTTACTGCGATGGCTCATTTCCATTACTGAAACGCCAAGCCCTTGCCAGTCTAAAAACTCTTTTTGTGCTTTTTGCATTACAGCCGGTGGTAACATTGCAGGACCCGCACAAAAATTATAAATACTCATTACCTTTTCCTCATTCCAGTAATTTACTGTTTAACTTGAACTAATACCAATCCGCAATAATACTTAATCATTTTACGGGGCTAAACGTGTCGCTACCTGCGTTAAAAAATTCTCATTTAGAACAACTAAATAGCAAATTTTTTGCCTAGCTATCAACACGTTTTTCCAGCCTCAAAATAGACCACTTAATTAAGTGAATTGGTATTAAACTAATTCAAGTGTCTTTAGTTTTTTTCAACCATATAAAAAAAGCGGCCAAGGCCGCTTTTTTCAATCTCAATTATTCTGAAGGAGGATTATCATCCGCTACTTCATCTATAACCGTATCTACTGTTTCAACGTCTTCGATGTCAATCAAGTCACTTTCAGTCACTTCAATCTCTTCTATACGTTGTAAACCAACTACTTGCTCTTCGTCAATAGTTCTGATCAAAATAACACCTTGAGTGTTACGTCCAACCGTAGAAACTTCATTAACGCGAGTACGTACTAAGGTACCACGATTCGAAATAATCATTATTTCGTCGTTGTCATCAACTTGTACAGCACCAACAACGGCACCATTACGCTCACTCACCTTAATTGATACAACACCTTGTGTTGCACGACTCTTAGATGGGTAGTCTTCAAGTTGAGTACGCTTACCGTAACCATTTTCTGTCACTGTTAATATTGCACCGTCATTCTTAGGTACAATCAGTGATACAACACGTTGATCGTCTGGCATTTTAATACCACGAACACCCGTTGCAGTGCGACCCATAGGACGTACACCTTTGAAGCGAATCTCAGGCTTACCTTCTTCATCAAGAACAGGGTTACCATTTTCATCAACTACTGTGGTTTCTTCAGCTTCTTTAAAGCGTACAACTTTACCCGCATCAGTGAACAACATAATTTCATTGCTACCATCGGTAATATCAACACCAATTAAGCTATCACCTTCGTTTAAGTTAACGGCAATAATACCGCTAGCACGTTGACGGCTGTAGGCAGTCAATGGTGTTTTCTTAACCGTACCAAATGCTGTCGCCATAAAGATGTATTTATCATCTTCATAATCACGCACAGGCAAGATAGCAGTAATACGTTCATCTGCTTCAAGCGGTAATAAGTTAACAATTGGCTTACCGCGCGCTGCGCGACTTGCAAGTGGTAACTGATACACTTTAAGCCAATATAATCGACCCGCAGTAGAGAAACATAAAATAGTATCGTGGGTATTGGCAACAAGTAGACGTTCAATGAAATCTTCATCTTTCATCTTGGTTGCTGACTTGCCTTTACCACCACGACGCTGCGCTTCATAATCACTTAACGCTTGATACTTAACGTATCCTTCGTGTGACAAGGTCACAACCACGTTCTCTTCGTTAATTAAGTCTTCAAGGCTAATATCGTGTGCAGCGGCATTAATTTCAGTGCGGCGCTCATCACCATATTGCTCTTTAATTTCAACTAACTCGTCACGAATAACTTCCATTAAACGTTCCGGACTTGCCAAAATGAATAATAGTTCAGCAATTAGATCTAGTAACGATTGGTATTCAGTAAGAATTTTTTCGTGCTCTAGGCCCGTTAGTTTGTGTAGACGTAGGTCTAAAATTGCTTGAGCTTGTTGCTCAGAAATATAGTACTGACCATCACGAATACCCAGCTCGCTTGCTAACCAATCTGGGCGGGCAACATTGTCTTCACCGGCTTTATCAAGCATGGCTTTAACATTACCTAATTCCCAAGGACGCGCTGTTAGTGCAACTTTTGCTTCAGCAGGTGTTGGTGACTTACGAATAAGTTCGATAATTGGGTCAATGTTTGCCAGTGCAATCGCTAAACCTTCTAGCGTATGCGCACGGTCACGGGCTTTGCGTAAATCAAATACCGTACGGCGAGTAACAACTTCACGGCGGTGAATAATAAACTCTTCAAGCATTTCTTTTAAGTTGAAACACTTAGGCTGGTTATTAATTAACGCAACCATATTCATACCAAACACAGTTTGTAACTGAGTTTGTGAATAAAGGTTGTTCAAAATAACTTCACCTACGTCACCACGTTTGATCTCAATAACGATACGCATACCGTCTTTATCTGATTCATCACGTAATGCGCTGATCCCTTCAATCTTTTTATCTTTAACTAGCTCAGCGATTTTTTCAATCAAACGGGCTTTGTTAACTTGGTAAGGGATTTCATGAACAATAATCGTTTCACGGCCAGTTTTCTCATCGGTTTCGATGTCAGCACGCGCACGCATGTACACTTTACCACGACCGGTTTGATAGGCTTGTTCAATGCCTTTTTTACCGTTAATAATGGCCGCAGTTGGGAAATCAGGCCCTGGGATGTAATCCATTAACTCAGTAATAGTTAATTCAGGGTTTTGAATAAGCGCTAAACAGCCATTCACTACTTCTGTTAAGTTGTGTGGCGGGATATTTGTCGCCATACCAACAGCAATACCTGACGAACCATTAACTAACAGGTTAGGTATTTTAGTCGGTAACACATCAGGAATTTGTTCTGTGCCGTCGTAGTTAGGCACAAAATCAACCGTTTCTTTTTCAAGATCGGCTAATAATTCGTGCGACATTTTTGCCATACGTACTTCTGTATAACGCATTGCCGCTGCTGAATCACCATCAACCGAACCAAAGTTACCCTGACCATCAACTAGCATATAACGTAGTGAGAATGGTTGAGCCATACGTACGATGGTGTCATAAACTGCACTGTCGCCGTGTGGGTGGTATTTACCGATTACATCACCGACCACACGGGCCGATTTTTTGTAAGGCTTGTTCCAGTCATTACTAAGCTCGTTCATTGCAAACAAAACGCGGCGGTGAACAGGTTTTAAACCGTCACGTACGTCTGGTAATGCACGTCCTACAATTACACTCATTGCGTAATCTAAGTAGGAGTTTTTTAACTCGTCTTCAATATTGACTGGCAGAATTTCATTGGCGAGATCAGTCATTTGATATCACATTCCTTCAGTATCAGCTCTTAACAACCCATTATTAGGTATTAAGAGTGTTTGTTATTATTTCTAAGCAACCATGCTATCACAATTAATTTTAATTTACAGGCGCAAAACTTTGCGATTTATCAATTTAGCCCTATATAATGGCCTCAGATTGACGAGGAAGTATTTTATGACCGAACATCAAAATGTAGATAACGCAGAAATAGCAAAGTTTGAAGCCATCGCAGAGCGTTGGTGGGATTTAGAAGGCGAATTTAAGCCGCTTCACGAAATTAATCCATTACGATTAGATTTCATCGCAGACAAAACTAAAGGATTATTTGACAAAGAAACCCTCGATGTAGGATGTGGCGGCGGTATTTTAAGTCACAGCATGGCGCGAATGGGGGCAAAGGTAACAGGTATCGATATGGGGCAAGAGCCTTTAACTGTCGCTAAGTTACACAGTTTAGAAACAAGTGTACCCGTTGAATATATAAAAGTACCTGCTGAACAATTTGCTGATGAGCACCCTGAGCGCTTTGATGTGATTACTTGTATGGAAATGTTAGAACATGTCCCCGACCCTGCTTCTATTATCCATGCAGTCGCTAAATTAGCAAAACCTGGGGCCGATGTATTCTTCTCCACCCTTAATAAAACCCCTAAAGCTTACTTATACGCTATTGTCGGCGCAGAAAAACTGTTAAAAATGGTGCCAGAAGGTACCCACGACCATAAAAAGTTCATTAAACCTGCGCAATTAATTGCATGGGCAGAACAAGCAGGGTTGAAGGTACGTGCCAGTGCAGGATTAAGTTACAACCCACTCTCAAAGCAATATACGATTAATGATGATGTTAGCGTAAATTATATGCTGCACTTTGAGAAGTTAGCGTAATGACAAGCTCACAAACATCTACTAGCCCAATTGAATATCAAGCATTGCTATTTGACTTAGATGGCACTTTACTTGATACCGCTGATGATTTAGGCGCTGCACTTAATAGTGTGCTGCATAATCACCAACAACCACAAGTGGGCAGTGATATATATCGACCCGCAGCTTCAAATGGCGCAGCAGCATTACTTGCTGCTGGTTTTAAAGAAGGCTGGGGGCAACAATCGCAAGAGCAACTTTTAGCAGAGCTAGTTGCATACTACGCTGCCAATATTGCCACCCATACCCAATGCTTTGTCGGTGTAGAGCAATTACTTATTGCCCTTGATAATAAAGGGATCCCGTGGGGCATTATGACAAATAAGCCTGGCTTTTTAACCGATCCTTTAGTCAAGGCGATTCCTGCATTAAAAAATGCGCAAATTGTGATAAGTGGTGATACCTTAGCTGAATCTAAGCCCTCACCCCTTCCTTTATTACATTGTGCTGAGCAAATGAGTGTTGATCCTTCGCGCTGCCTATATATAGGTGATGCGCTGCGAGATATACAAGCAGGTAAAGCAGCGAATATGCACACCGCTACCGCACTGTGGGGATATGTACCGACTGTGGACGAGGCATTAGCTTGGAATGCAGATTTTAATTGGCATAGCCCTATAGATGCTTTCAACCACATATAGTGCCATACTAATTTATAAACACTACATATTGTGATTGTGTTAGTTTTTATGCAAAGCTTGATGATAAAAAAAGCAGACAAAATTTATTTTTAAAAAGCGTAAATTTAATCTTTCCTTAGTTGATTTTTACAAATTTCAACTTAACCGAATGATCAAAGGTTAATGCCTACTAACACAATTACGTTATCCCAACGTTATCCACAATCAGAGCGGTTTCTGTCCCTTGCAAAAGATCACAGACCACACTATCTTGTGATCTCTAATTTGAACAACACCAGATATTGTGGCTAAATGTTATTCAATTAAATTTACCTATGCGGTAGAAATAACAATAAAAGAATAGGCACTGGGCGTTTTAAGTGCACTCATTGGTCAAAAATATTTAATTCCCAAGGAATACAGGCAAAACTATGAACCAACAGTTATCTGTAAGCAAACGTGACGGCCGTAAAGAGCCACTTGATCTAGACAAGATCCATCGCGTTATTGAATGGGCCGCCGAAGGTTTAAACAACGTTTCGGTTTCACAAGTTGAACTTAAATCACATATTCAATTTTATGACGGTATTCGTACTAAAGATATTCATGAGACGATTATCAAAGCCGCTGCGGATCAGATCTCAAAAGAATCACCTGATTATCAGTATCTTGCTGCTCGTTTAGCTGTATTCCATTTACGTAAAAAAGCGTATGGCCAATTTGAGCCACCGCGTCTTTTTGACCACGTTACTAACATGGTTGAACAAAAACGCTACGACGCCCATTTGCTTGTTGATTACACAGAGCAAGAACTTGATGAACTAGATACTTACTTAGATCATTCACGCGATCTTAACTTTAGCTACGCAGCAGTAAAGCAGCTTGAAGGTAAATACTTAGTACAAAACCGTGTAACCGGTGAAATTTACGAAAGCGCGCAGTTTTTATATATATTAGTAGCAGCAAGCTTATTCTCAGATTATCCACGTGAAACGCGTATTGATTACATCAAACGTTTTTACGATGCGGTTTCACTATTTAAAATTTCTTTACCTACACCAATTATGTCGGGTGTGCGTACGCCAACGCGTCAGTTTAGCTCATGTGTACTGATTGAGTGTGGCGACAGCTTAGATTCAATTAATGCGACTTCATCAGCCATTGTTAAATACGTTTCTCAACGTGCTGGTATTGGTATAAATGCCGGACGTATTCGTGCATTAGGTAGCCCTATTCGTAACGGCGAAGCGTACCACACAGGCTGTATTCCGTTTTATAAGCACTTTCAAACAGCGGTTAAAAGCTGTTCGCAAGGCGGTGTACGTGGCGGTGCAGCTACTTTATTCTACCCGCTTTGGCACTTAGAAGTAGAAAACCTGCTGGTACTTAAAAATAACCGTGGTGTTGATGATAACCGCGTACGTCACCTAGATTATGGTGTGCAGTTTAATAAACTAATGTATTCGCGTTTAATCAAAGACGACTACATTACCTTATTTAGTCCATCAGACGTGCCGGGGCTTTACGATGCATTCTTTGAAGATCAAGATGAATTTGATGCACTTTATGTAAAATATGAGCAAGACGAGTCAATTCGTAAAAAACGTATTAAAGCCATTGAACTGTTTTCTATGTTTGCTCAAGAACGTGCCAGCACCGGTCGTATTTACTTACAGAACGTTGACCACTGTAATACACACAGCCCGTTTATCTCAAAAGTGGCGCCTATACGTCAATCTAACTTATGTTTAGAAATTGCGTTACCGACTAAGCCTCTTAGCAACGTGAATGACGAAGAAGGTGAAATTGCACTTTGTACATTATCTGCGTTTAACTTAGGTGCCATTGAGTCTTTAGATGAACTAGAAGAGTTAGCTGAGCTTGCAGTACGTGCACTTGATAACCTACTTGATTTCCAAGACTACCCTGTACCTGCAGCTAAAAATGCCACTATGGGGCGTCGTACGCTAGGCATAGGTGTTATTAACTACGCTTATTACTTAGCTAAAAACGGTAAGCGTTATTCAGATGGCAGCGCAAATGCACTAACGCACAAAACGTTTGAAGCAATTCAGTACTACCTAATGAAGGCATCTAACGAACTTGCTAAAGAGCGTGGAGCATGTCCTAAATTTAACGAAACTACATACTCGCAAGGTATTATGCCAACCGATACGTACAAACGTGATTTAGACAAGATTTGTGATGAACCACTGCATCTTGATTGGGATACATTACGTGCCAGCATTAAAGAGCATGGTATGCGTAACTCCACGCTGAGCGCATTAATGCCATCAGAAACGTCATCGCAAATCTCAAATGCAACTAATGGTATCGAGCCACCGCGTGGTCACATTAGCGTTAAAGCAAGTAAAGACGGTATTTTAAAGCAAGTTGTTCCTGACTACGAACGCCTTAAAGATAACTACGAATTACTGTGGGATATTCCATCAAACGATGGTTACTTACAATTAGTAGGCATAATGCAGAAATTTATCGACCAAACAATTTCAGCAAATACTAATTATGATCCAAATAGATACGAAGGCGGTAGAGTACCTATGAAAGTCTTATTAAAAGACTTACTTGGTGCATACAAACTAGGTGTTAAAACACTTTACTACCATAATACCCGCGATGGCGCATCAGATGCTCAAGAAGACACTCCAGAAGTGGAAGATGATGATTGTGCAGGCGGCGCGTGTAAAATTTAATAGTTAAACTTAAAGCGGGCGCCTTGCCCGCTTTGTCCTGATAGTCTTAGTGATAGTTTTTTGAGTGATAAACATGTCTTATACTACTTTTAGCAGAAATCATAATAACCAAATGCAAGAGCCAATGTTTTTTGGTCAAACCGTTAACGTGTCACGTTACGATCAACAAAAATACCCTATTTTTGAAAAACTAATTGAAAAACAATTGTCTTTCTTTTGGCGACCTGAAGAAGTTGATGTAAGTAAAGACCGTTTAGACTTTCAAGCGCTTCCCGAACACGAAAAGCATATATTTTTAAGCAACTTAAAATACCAAACGTTGCTTGATAGTGTTCAAGGCCGCTCACCTAACGTAGCATTACTTCCTATCGTATCAATTCCTGAACTAGAAACATGGATTGAGACATGGGCGTTTAGTGAAACTATCCACAGCCGTTCTTATACGCATATTATTCGTAACGTAACTCAAGCGCCTGAACTCATTTTTGATGACATTGTTAGCAATGACAAAATTAGTGAGCGTGCCGATGCGGTAACTACTTATTATGATGACCTAATCAATTCTGTATCGCTTTACAACCTATACGGTGAAGGCAAACACGAAATTAATGGCCAAACCGTAGTAGTTAATTTATTTGAGCTGAAAAAGAAATTGTACTTGGCCATGATGTCAGTGAACATCCTTGAGGCTATTCGCTTTTATGTGAGTTTTGCCTGTTCATTTGCGTTTGCAGAGCGTGAATTGATGGAAGGTAATGCTAAAATTATAAAGCTTATTGCCCGTGATGAAGCACTTCACCTTTCAGGTACTCAGCATATTTTAAATATCATGCAAGATGGCAAAGATGACCCTGAAATGGCGATTGTTGCCGCACAATGCCGTGAAGAAGCAATTAAGATGTTTGTTGAAGCCGCAGAGCAAGAAAAAGAATGGGCCGAGTACCTATTCAAAGATGGCTCGATGATTGGTTTGAATAAACACATTTTATGTCAGTACGTTGAATATATTACCAATGCGCGTATGACCGCGATTGGTCTGCCTGCACAGTTTGAAAACAACAGTAACCCTATTCCATGGATCAACTCATGGTTAGTGTCGGATAACGTGCAAGTTGCTCCCCAAGAAGCCGAAATAAGCTCATACTTAGTTGGTCAGATTGATTCACAAGTAGATGCCGATGAATTTGGTGACTTTGATTTATAATGACTGATAGAACGACTGCAAGTATCATGCTTGCAGATAACAGCCAGCGCATTGATTTTGCCGCTGGCTGCCCTTCTCTTTTACATTGCCTAGAATCGAATAAGATTGATGCCGCTTACCAATGCCGTGAGGGATATTGCGGTGCGTGTCGAGCAACACTTGTCTCTGGTGAAGTTAATTATAATGAAGAGCCGTTAGCGTTTGTTCGCGATGGTGAAATACTCTTGTGTTGCTGCAAACCAAATGGTGATATCAGTATTAATTTAAAGTAACTAACTCACATTAAGCGTATTTAACAGCACGAGAATAATATAAAACAGCTAGGTTTGTACCAAACCTGTTTGCCGTGTTTTTAAACTCAAACACGCCTACTAGTACAGTGTTATTTACTCTGAATATTCTGCAGGCACAAATCGGTAATGACCCGTAATTGTATACGCAAAAAGCATATCGCTCATTTCTGGTCCACGACCAATATTATGCACAATAAGCGGGTTGCCGCTGCCCTGCGCTATTTCATTAACGACCATACCAATATGCGGTAAATTACCTGGCAGCATCCAAGTAACTATGTCACCGGCTTTATAAGCCTCTGCATTAAGCGATTTAGTTAACACTTTTGCATGGCGCTCAAAGTAAACTTGTAAGTTAGGTACACGTCGATGGTCAATGTTTTTATCTGGCTTGGTTAATCCCCAAATACGTTTGGAAGGATATACGCGAAAATTATCCTGCATGTCTTCATGTACTAATTTTTGCAAATCAATACCAAGCTGTCGGTACGACCTAATTAAAACATCGGTACACACACCAATATTAGCGGGCACATCACCACCTGGGTACTCAAGTTTATGATAGGCGCCATCGTAAGTTACTGGTTGTGTTGTTCTATGGATTAATGCATTAACGATATCATCATCAAAAGAGCTCGCCTGCACCTTAAAGGCAAATAGAGCTAGTGAATAAAACAAAAAACGTGACATATAAATTCCTTTTATAATTTTAACTAAAGCTGTTGCGTAATGTAGTCAGGAATATTAAATTTATTTCCATTACTGGTATAGTGCGCATCAAGTTCATAGGCCATTATTTCAAGTGGAGCATCATTGTAACCAAACGTTTGGATTTCATTGATGTAGCGCATTATAAAGGCGTGCACGCTGAGTTCACGCCATTGAACTACATGAACAAGCTCATGAAAATGTACTCTTAAATTATGCACAGCGTTAGGTAATATATAATATGTATTTTTATAGGTTATTCCAGCTACATCCATATCAATAAAATTGCTTAAACCAAGTTCACGTAAACCTGTAAAGTCAGGTTTAGGAATTTTATCAACAACTACATAAAATGCAGTTTTCAAAAATTCATTTGGGTAAAAGCCCTCAAACTCGTTAGCAAATTTTTCACAGCATATTCTTTTATGTGCATACTCGCTATTCGTTTTATCAATCCATTGTTCTATTTGCGCTAGCATTTTTTCTCCAAAAAATTACTCGGTAAGTTATTAATAAATATTTTATGAAGTTGAACTTTATCTTCTTCATAAAAAAGCGCCAAGTGTAAACTACTGGCGCTGATTATTAATAATCACTATACAGATTCCTAACCTTCTTCTTCAACCAGTGACTCTAATAGCTCATGGATCTCTGACTTTAATTCTTTGTCTTCAATTTTATTCGCACTGACTTTAGCATCTTGTAGGTTTTTAATCGCCGCTTCTTTGTCGCCTAGTTCGAGCTGTAAAGTAGCCATAGAAAATGCAACCGACGACATATGATCTTTATTATTGATTTCAATCGACTTCTGTAATGCTTTTTCATAAGTCACAATAGCGTCTTCTAGCTCTTCGGTAAAATCTGCTAAAGTTTCCCACTGTACAGGGTGATCTTTAGCGGTATTTTCGTTTTCAATACAAATTGCTTTGAGCTCTGCATATAAAGATTCGAATTGTTTAGTATCATTCTTATTGGCAGCTGCCATCAGCTTTTCTGCTAAATCGTGAACCGCTTTGTATACTTTAGTATTCATAATTACTCGCTACCTTAATTAATGCGCCTTTTTAATTTTTTACAGCGCTGTATCCGAAACATATGTCTTAATAGTACATTATTATTAAGCGCCGCGTTGTTACAAAAGTATTATAAGCAACAATAAACGCTGTTTAGTTTATTGACGTGGATATTAGGGTGCTACACTTAATGCCTACTATAAAAAGCAACAGTTAATATCTACCCTATGCAAAATTGCAATCAATGCGGTAAGTGCTGCACAAAATACGGTGCGGCAGATTTAGATACTAATCAGGATGAAATTCAAATGTGGGCGTTATTCAACCCTGAAATATTTCAATACGTTAAAAACGATAAATTATGGTTTGACCCAACAACGGGTGAGCAATTAACGCAATGCCCATTTTTAGAGCTTGCCAATAAAGCATCTCCTGAAGAAAAAGATAAATATACTTGCAGTATTTATCATGACCGACCCCAAGATTGCAGGCATTATCCAAGCTTAATTTCAGAAATGATAAACGATGAATGTGAAATGCTTGAACCAGTTGATAAGCAAAATCATTTTAGAGCACAAAAAAAGTTAGACATACTGATGATAGACAGCCGCTCCTAAATTTAACTGTAATAATGCCGTGCTAAATTAAATTTATCGCTCTCTTGTGTTATTCAACGCAAATTTTAAAGTTATGGTATAACATTATTGATAGCATAATTTTGTATTGTTATATTATATCACAACATAACAACCACGAATTGAAGTAACTATGACTAAGCTAACACTCATATCCTCAGCACTACTGTCTGTTTTGTGTTCTCACTCTGCACTTGCAGCGACGATTAACGGCACGGTAACAGATACAAAAAAGCAACCCATTGCCAATGCCACGATTCATGTTCATGGTAAGTCAAAAAGCGTGCAAAGTAATGCACAAGGTCAGTTTAGTATCGACATAGATGCTAAAAGTCAATTACATATCAGTAAAGATAACTACCTAGATTCTCGTATATCGCTTGAAAATACAGGCAACACTATTAATGTTACTTTAAAGCCAACTTCGGTTGAAACTGTTGTTGTATATGCCTCAGCCCTGCATAAAAATAGCTTAGAAATGATTTCACCAGTAAGTGTGCTATCAGGCGATGAGCTAAAAAATAAAGCTAAGCCGACGCTAGGTGAGACACTTAAAGGCATACCTGGCGTTAATGCTAGTTATTTTGGCCCTGTTTCATCAAGTCCGATTATCCGCGGCCTAGGTGGTCCTCGAGTTAAAATTACTCAAAATGGTTTGGATAGCAGCGATGCGTCTCGCATTGGACCTGATCACGCTACATCAAGTGACAGCCTAGCGGCAGAGCAAATTGAAGTGTTACGTGGCCCAAGCACCCTACTTTATGGCTCTGGTGCTATTGGCGGTGTAGTAAATGTGGTTGATAACCGTATTCCAACCAATAACATTGACTCTTTATCTGGGGCAGCACAATACACGCACGATACAGTTTCAAATGCGAATACATTCGCAGCAAAACTAGAAACTGGCAGCGATAACTTTAATTTCCATTTTGATGGTACTAAACGCAGCGGTGATGATTACCAAACACCTCGTTTTAATTTACCGGATGAACATGAAGAAGGTGAAGTACATGTTGAAGGCGATGAAGAAACAGCTACTTCAGTTGAAAATACCTTTATAGACAGTGAAACAGTTAATTTTGGTACTAGCTATGTGGGTGAGCATTTAACCGTTGGATTTTCATACGGTAATATCGAAACAGACTATGGTATTCCAGGCCATTCACATGCTCATCATGAACACGATCATACACATGAAGAAGCAGGCGAGCATGAAGAACACGAAGGTGAAGAACATGCAGAAACACCTGTTTATGCTCATTTAGAGCAAGACCGTTGGCAGGGGCTGGTAAGTTATGCGTTTCATGATAACTGGATTGAGTCTATTAACCTACGTGTTGGTTACACAGACTATACCCATAGTGAAATTGAAGACGGCGCTATTGGCACCACTTTTAGTAATGAAACCACTGAAGCACGTTTCAACGTAGAGCATCAATTAGGCCAATGGCATGGCATGATTGGCTATCACTATAGTGAGTCTGATTATGACGCGATTGGTGAAGAAGCCTTTACACCTGCAAGTATCACGACGACTCATGCGCTATATTTACTTGAAGAACGCACATTTGGTGACGTCACCGTAGAACTTGGCGCCCGTTTAGAAGATTATGAGATAAAAAGTGATGTGGATACGCATCAGCATAGCCATGATGACGAACCTGTATCAGCAGATGAAACTGTTAACTACACCCAAAGCTTTACTAATCTAAGTGCCTCAGCAGGTGCGATTTGGGAGTATATGCCAAGTCACAACCTAGCCGTTAGCTTATCACATTCAGAGCGTGCACCGCTTTCAGCTGAGCTACTCTCTAATGGTGTGCATATTGCTACCGGAACTTACGAACTTGGCTTGGGTTACCATATTGAAGGTAACGAAGCGCATTTTGAGCCTGAAGAAATTAAACAAGAAACATCAACTAATCTAGATATTAGTTTACGTCGCTTTAGTGGAGACTTTGGTTACACTGTCAACTTCTTCTATAACGACATTAAAAACTTTTATTATCAGCAAAACACAGGATTAGTGTTTGATGAAATGGATGGTTTTGAACCTGCTGCCATTGGTCACAGTGACGCAATTGATGTTTATCAGTTCACAAGTAAAGATGCTGAGCTGTATGGTTTTGAATTTGATGTACATTATCAAATAAACCCCAGCGCCATGGTAAAAGTATTTGGTGATTCTACTCGCGCCAAACTAAAAGATAATGAAGGAAATTTACCACGCATTCCTGCTAATAAATTGGGTTCAGAACTGCAATACACCCTAGGTAGCGCACAATTTACCTTAACAGGAACACATTATTTTGAGCAAAATGATATTAGTGCATATGAAACAGCAACAGATGGCTATACATTGATTGATTTACAAGCCAACTATCAGCTTGATTTAGGTGCCGTTGACACACAGCTTTACCTAAGTGTTGATAACATTACTGATGAACTTGGTTTTGTACACAGCTCGTTTATTAAAGACACCGCGCCACTTCCTGGTCGTAACTTCCAATTTGGAGTAAGAGGCTACTTTTAAACAAAGATCAGTTTAATGAGACAATAAAAAACCGCATTCATATTAATGAATGCGGTTTTTTCATAACTAAAATGTTATGTACGTTCTAATTAAAGAATTGCGTGTAACTCAACGTCGAATACAAGTGTTGAGTAAGGTGCGATTGCTGCACCGGCACCACGTTCACCATAAGCAAGCTCATGAGGAACGTATAAACGCCACTTAGTACCTACTGGCATCATTTGTAATGCTTCAGTCCAACCTTTAATCACGCCGCCCACTGGGAATTCAGCAGGTTGACCGCGCTCGTATGAGCTGTCAAAAACAGTACCGTTTACTAAAGTACCGTGGTAATCAACACGTACTGTAGACTCAGCAGTTGGCTTCTCGCCTTCACCTGTTGCAAGTACTTCGTACTGAAGACCTGACTCAGTTACTGTAATTTCAGGACGTTTTGCGTTTTCTTCTAAAAATGCAATGCCTTCAGCAGCGAGTACTTTAGCTTCTTCTTCACGACGAGCTTGGATCTCTTCGTTAATTTTTTCAAATGCAGCTTGGATCTCAGGGATCTCAACTTGAAAAGCACTGCCTGCATACGCATCTTTCATGCCTTCAAATACTGAATTTAAGTTTAAACCTTCAAAAGGATTAGCCTTAAGTTGCTCACCCATTTGTAAGCCAATACCGTAACTTGCTTTTTCAGCATCTGTAGTAAAATTATCTGACATAATGTGTTATTCACGTTTTGTTAGTTAAAAGACCCGTATATGCTATCACAAAATAAAAGGTCTTTGGGGCTAGTTTTTATTGAGTTTTTCTTTAATTAAACCAATAGCAAAGGTACACACAGGCAAACTGAGCAAAATTCCAACAAGTAAGCTCATCGACAATAATCCAGCCACACCGACCAGTAAAAGAGGCACTGCTACTAAACCGATAATGCCAATATAAAACGCGCCCCATACAGGCCAATAATTATCGTATTTTGTAATTAAATGCCCCGATAAAATATTAAACCCGATGCCATATAATAAGGTCATTATTAGTGCGTCGTCTGGATATGCATCAATAGCCATTTTTTGTAATAACGATATGGCGCTTTGGTAACAATAACCAAACACAGTCCATAGAAGAATGTGCTTAAGTAAACGTTTAGAAAAGGATAATTCCGGGGACTGTGACATTATAAAGCTCCAGATAGCAAAAAACCGCCAATAAGGCGGTTTTTTAAATAATGGTGGAGAGATAGGGATTTGAACCCTAGAGGGGCTATAAACCCCTGCCGGTTTTCAAGACCGGTGCATTCGACCACTCTGCCAT